>NZ_JBFRTR010000018.1:32441-39655 GCF_041474215.1 Vibrio sp. 10N.222.52.C12 | reverse complement strand
TTAATTTACTGATTTATATAATAATAAAATTATTTTGACTGATTTGTTGTTTTTGGTGTTGATGAATCTATGGATTAAAAAAAACGATTGCGGGTAATTCTTCACATAGTTATTCACAGAAAAGGTGAATAAATGTGGTCTATGTCTCACTATTGTGTGGGTAACTAGAATTTGAGCAAAACTTATCCATATTCCTAGTTATTATTCATAAATATAGCGCTTATCACGTCACTAAGTTTGCTCCGATTGGGGATATGTGGAAAAATCAGAGTAATTAAAAATTTAGATAGAGGTTGGCCAGTGATAGATGGCGATGGTTACCGATTAAATGTTGGTATTGTAATCTGTAACAACCATGGTCAGGTCTTCTGGGCTAAACGATACGGGCAACATTCATGGCAATTCCCTCAAGGGGGAATAGATGAAGGTGAGACTCCGGAACAGGCAATGTACCGCGAGTTGTATGAAGAGGTTGGCCTTACTAAAAAGGATGTAAAGATCGTCGCGACAAGTCGTCATTGGTTACGCTACAAGCTACCCAAACGACTGGTTCGGTGGGATTCTAAACCTGTCTGTATTGGACAAAAACAGAAGTGGTTCCTTTTGCGCTTAGATTGCGATGAATCGCATATCAATATGCAGCGTGGAAGTACACCTGAGTTTGATGGTTGGCGTTGGGTGAGTTACTGGTACCCAGTTCGACAAGTTGTTTCTTTCAAGCGAGATGTTTACCGTCGAGCGATGAAAGAGTTCGCATCTTTAGCAATGCCGTTTAAAGAGCGAAAAATAAAAGGAAAGCGCAAATTGCGTAGAGGTTAAGCATGCTCAGTCAACTAAGGGAAATAGTTGAACACGTATCAAGAGTTGAAGATGTGTCGACGGCTCTTGATATTTTGGTTAAAGAGACATGCAGTGCGATGCAGACGGAATGTTGCACCGTGTATTTGGCAAATAATGATATGCAGCGCCTTGAGTTGATGGCAACTCAAGGCCTGATCTTCAAAGGCAATAGCATTCACATTGGTTTTGACGAAGGTCTGGTTGGCCTTGTTAAAAGAAGTGCTGAACCTATCAACCTTGCACAAGCGTCTGCTCACCCTGCTTATAAGTTTTTTCCAGAGCTTGGAGAAAACGTCTATCACTCTTTTCTCGGTACTCCGATTATCCACCGCAAGCAAGTGCTCGGTGTATTGGTCATTCAACAGAAGACCCCACGTTTATTTAGTGAGATGGAAGAATCCTTCCTTGTCACGCTCTCTGCACAACTTGCCGTTATTGTGGCGCACGCCCAAACTCAAGGCCATTGGCTGTTAGAGCAACAGAAGCTACCGGCTACTAAAGGTATTGCAGCTTCATCGGGCGTGGCGATTGGTGACTTATGGTGGGACAACACTCAGCCTGAACTCACCGATGTTTATCCTGCTTCGACGCTCAATATAGAGAGAGAGCATGAGTTGTTGGCGGTAGCGGTTGAAAACGCCCTCAATGACTTTAAGCGCATGCGAAAGCGCTTAGATAGCGAAATCAATAAAGATGCGTTGGCGATCTTTGACCTGTTTACTCACTTACTCAACGATCCTATGCTGCGTAAGGATCTAAAAAGCCAAATCCAGAAAGGCGATAAAGCCGATTGGGCACTAAGACAGGTTGTAGAGAGTTATTCTAATCGCTTTGCTCGTATGTCGGACGTGTATCTTCGTGAGAGAGCACAAGACATCCGAGAGCTCGGACAAAGGCTGCTCTATTTCCTCCACAACTCTGAACATGAACTTCGCACGTTAGATAAGCCGATTATCCTAGTGGTTCGTGAGTTAACCGCTTCGGTATTAGCGTCTATTCCCAAAGAAAAGCTCTTAGCGGTGATTTCCTTGGAAGGGGCGGCGAACTCGCACGCAGCGATTTTATCTCGAGCGCTTGGCATACCTTCCGTCATGGGGGTAAACCTCAACCTAGCTCAAGCTAATGGCAAGCGAGCGATTGTTGATGGGTATAGCGGTGAGATCTTTATTGAGCCGACTAAAAGCCTGCTCAAAGAGTATCGAGGGCTGATTCTAGAAGAGAGTGAGCTCTCCTCTATGGTCAATCGCGAGCTGTACCTACCGGCAAAAACGCAAGACAACAAGCAAGTCGAGATTCTGCTTAATGCGGGTTTAAGTGCAGACACTAACATCGCTATCAACCAAGGCGTTGATGGCGTAGGGCTGTATCGAACTGAAATTTCTTTCTTGTTGCAGCAAAGATTCCCGTCAGAGGATGAACAATTCAAGCAGTATCGTTCTGTACTGGCAAGCTACCCAGAGAAACAAGTGGTGATGCGTACACTCGATATCGGTGGTGATAAGGCCTTACCGTATTTTCCTATCGAAGAGGACAATCCATTCCTTGGTTGGCGTGGTATTCGGTTTACGCTCGATCATCCTGACATCTTTATTATTCAGTTACGTGCCATGCTACGTGCGAGCTGTGAAAGCCATAACTTGAGTATTTTGCTGCCGATGATCTCTGGTGCACAGGAGTTGGATGACGCGCTACAGTTGATTGAACAAGCGTATGATGAAGTGCATGAGCTTGATAACCGAGTGCGTATGCCTCGCGTTGGTATCATGATTGAAGTGCCATCCATGCTGTACATACTGCCGCTGATTGCGCATAAGGTCGACTTTGTTTCAGTCGGTACCAACGACTTAACCCAATATTTATTAGCGGTTGATCGGAACAATTCACGAGTATCCGATGTCTATGAATCAATGCACCCTGCGGTGATCATGGCATTAAAACAAATTCATGATACTTGTAAGCAATATCAATTACCTGTTTGTATTTGTGGCGAGTTAGCCGGTGACCCGATGGGCGCGCTGCTATTGATTGGATTGGGGTATGAGACGTTAAGTATGAATACCTCGAATGTCGCAAGAACCAAATATTTGATTCGTCAATCGAACTTGGCTGAATTACAGGATTTGGCAAATAAGGCACTTTCAAAACCGTATGGTAGTGACATCTATAGTATGATGCTGAACTATTTCGAAGAGCGTGAATTTACAGGCTTCATTCGAGCAGGTAAAAAATAGGATTTAACGTGTCATATGAACTGATAGGCTTGTTAGCGGGCCTTGGTGCTATTGTTGGTGTTTTAGCAGGCTTGCTAGGCATTGGTGGTGGTTTGCTGGTTGTTCCTGCCTTACTGTTTTTGCTTCCTAAAGCGGGTATCCCCCAAGAGTTTGCGATGCAAATGGCATTGGCTACTTCGCTATCAACCATCATCGTTACGTCGGGATCGTCTGCGATTAACCATCTAAAGTTGGGTAACGTAGAGATGTTTGTCGTTAAATGGTTGATGCCAGGTGTGGTGATAGGTGGCTTCCTCGGCTCTTTCGTGGCCGATGTAATTCCAGCTCAATACTTACCAAAAGTCTTTGGTGTGATTGTTTTGGTGTTGGCGTTGCAAATGCTATTGTCGATTCGCTCCAAGAGCCAAAAATCGATGCCGGGTTCAGCTAAAACCGTGTTGTGTGGCGGCGGGATTGGTTTGGTATCAAGCTTAGCGGGCATTGGCGGTGGGTCTTTATCGGTACCTTTCCTTAACCATCACGGTGTGGAAATGCGTAAAGCCGTCGGCTCATCTTCGGTATGCGGTTGTGTTATCGCGATTTCGGGAATGCTAGGTTTCATTTGGCATGGATCTTCTGTCGATGATCTTCCTGCGTATAGCTTGGGTTATGTTTATCTACCGGCTTTGATCGCGATATCTTGTACCTCAGTTTTGACCACTCGAGTGGGTGCGAAACTGGCCACTCAATTGCCAACCCCTGTGCTGAAGAAATTCTTTGCGGTATTTTTAATGTTTATAGCAGCCACAATGCTGCTGTAGTGTCTTTTCTGTTAGTCATTGAGCTAACCGTTAATCAATTTAGATAGAGAGCCAAGTATGTCTCAGGGTTTTATCGAATTCCCAAATATCGATCCTGTTCTTATTGAACTAGGACCAATCTCAGTTCGTTGGTACGGCCTAATGTACCTTGTCGGTTTTATGTTTGCTCTTTGGTTAGCAAATCGCCGAGCTGATCAACCGGGTAGTGGTTGGACTCGAGAGCAAGTATCAGACTTACTGTTTGCTGGCTTTCTAGGTGTGGTGTTGGGTGGTCGTATTGGCTACGTACTTTTCTACAACTTTGACCTTTTCCTAGCAGACCCACTGTACCTATTTAAGGTATGGACTGGCGGTATGTCTTTCCACGGTGGCTTGCTGGGTGTTATCACCGCAATGTTCTGGTATGCGAAAAAGAATGGTCGCACCTTCTTTGGCGTGGCAGACATGATTGCACCACTCGTCCCATTTGGTTTAGGTATGGGCCGTCTAGGTAACTTCATGAACAGCGAGCTTTGGGGCCGTGTGACTGATGTGCCATGGGCGATTGTGTTCCCTAACGGTGGTCCACTTCCTCGTCACCCATCTCAACTTTACGAGATGGCGCTTGAAGGTATCGTGCTGTTCTTCATCTTGAACTGGTTTATCAAAAAGCCGCGTCCTCTTGGTTCTGTATCAGGGTTATTCCTAGCTGGATATGGTACATTCCGCTTCTTAGTAGAATACGTACGTGAACCTGATGCTCACCTAGGTTTGTTCGGTGGATTTATCTCTATGGGACAAATTTTGTCACTGCCAATGGTTATCATCGGTGTGCTGATGATGGTGTGGGCATACAAGCGTGGTCACTACAAAGACGAATTACCACAACAAACGAAGTAAGGAATTGGTGTGAAACAGTATTTAGATCTCTGTCAGCGTATCGTTGATGACGGTACTTGGATTGAAAATGAACGCACGGGCAAGCGTTGCCTAACCGTGATCAATGCTGACCTTGAATATGATGTTGGTAATAACCAATTCCCACTGGTAACAACGCGTAAGAGTTTTTGGAAAGCCGCAGTTGCTGAGCTGCTTGGCTATATCCGTGGTTACGACAATGCTGAAGATTTTCGTAAGCTAGGGACTAAAACTTGGGATGCGAATTCTAACCTGAATGAAGCATGGCTGAATAACCCTTACCGCAAGGGTGAAGATGACATGGGCCGTGTTTATGGCGTTCAAGGACGTGCATGGGCAAAACCTGACGGCGGTCATATCGACCAACTGAAGAAGATTGTTGATGATCTAACTAACGGTATTGATGACCGCGGCGAGATCTTAAACTTCTACAACCCAGGTGAGTTCCACATGGGATGTTTGCGTCCGTGTATGTACAGCCATCACTTCTCACTACTTGGTGATACTCTGTACCTAAACAGCACTCAGCGCTCTTGCGATGTACCCCTAGGCCTGAATTTCAACATGGTTCAAGTGTATGTCTTCCTAGCTATCATGGCGCAAATCACGGGTAAGAAAGCTGGCGTGGCTTACCATAAGCTAGTAAATGCTCATATTTACGAAGATCAACTTGCACCTATGCGTGATATCCAGTTAAAGCGTGAGCCGTTAGCTGGCCCAACATTCCATATCAATCCTCAGATTAAGTCTCTAGAAGATTTGGAAACATGGGTAACGATGGATGACTTCTGGGTTGAAGGTTACGAATGCCACGAAGCGATTAAGTACCCATTCTCGGTTTAATCTCACTCGCTTTGTTTGATTGAAAGGCTGCCTCTGTGCAGCCTTTTTTGTATCTAAGTTACAGTGACGAGTAATCGAGATTCGAAGAGCAGAGAAATCATATGCTGTGTGATGCTTTATGTTACTCGTATACTCTCAACGCGCATTGGCTCTTTCTCTTCGATACTCGCTTACACGAATCCCGTATCTGCTCTTAAAAAGAAAAAGCCCGCAACCTAGGAGGTAGCGGGCTTTGCTATAAGCGATGTTTATTTTGCTATTAAGCGGTAAGAGCTAACACGCTACCAGGCAGTACAAGGAATACCGCAACAAGGTAACCAGCCACTACAGCTTTGTTCTTCACAGCCATGTCTGAAATCATGTCTGCCGCTTTAACTGGAAGTTCACGTAGGAACGGGATACCGAAGATGAATACCGTTGACATGATGTTGAACACCAAGTGTACTAGAGCAATTTGTAGTGCGAATACTGCGAACTCACCAGACACTGCTGTAGCTGCAAGTAGAGCCGTAATACATGTACCGATGTTTGCACCCAGAGTGAATGGGTAAACGTCACGTACTTTAAGAACACCTGAACCTACTAGTGGAACCATCAAGCTTGTTGTCGTAGAAGAAGACTGAACAAGGATAGTCACGATAGAGCCAGAAGCGATACCGTGGATTGGACCACGACCGATTGCGTTCTTTAGAATCTCACGAGCACGACCAACCATTAGGCTCTTCATCAGCTTACCCATTACAGTAATAGCTACGAAGATAGTTGCGATACCTAGAGCGATAAGCATGATGCCGCCAACAGTGTCGCCAAACGTTGATAGTGGTTCTTTAATCGCACTTACAACAGGCTTAGTGATTGGCTTGATGAAGTTAAGACCACCCATGCTCATATCACCTGTTGCTAGCATCGGTGATACTAACCAGTGAGAAATTTTCTCTAGAATTCCAAACGCCATCTCTAGTGGTAGGAAGATAGCAACGGCTAATAGGTTAAAGAAGTCGTGGATTGTCGCACTTGCGAATGCACGTTTGAACTCTTCTTTACAACGAACGTGACCAAGGCTAACTAGCGTATTGGTTACCGTAGTACCAATGTTAGCACCCATGATCATAGGAATTGCTAGCTCAACAGGTAAACCACCTGCCACAAGGCCAACGATAATTGAAGTAACTGTACTTGATGATTGAATAAGCGCTGTTGCTACTAAACCAATCATTAAGCCTGCAACTGGGTGTGAAGCAAATTCGAAAAGAACCTTTGCTTGCTCGCCTGTTGCCCATTTGAAGCCTGTACCAACCATTGAAACTGAAAGTAATAGTAGGTAAAGCATGAATGCCAAGTTAGCCCAGCGTAGCCAACGAGTAGTGCTCGAGATAGGCGCTGCTGCAGTAGTAGCTTGGTTCATAATGTTTTCTCCATTGGACCGTTTAAGTCTGTGTTTGGTCTGTTTGTTTAATCTGAGCGTGATGTTAGAGGGGAAATATTTCAGTAATATTACATTTTGGTTTAGGTGCGACTTTTTTGTGATGATTTACTCTTTAAATATTCCAATTGCTAATGTGGTTGTTTTAAGTTGTTGTTTTAAATTGTTTTTTAATGGAAA
>NZ_JBFRTR010000018.1:0-31809 GCF_041474215.1 Vibrio sp. 10N.222.52.C12 | reverse complement strand
ATGAAATATTACATTATGAAATCAGACACTTCGAAAAAATAAGTGGTAAATCTATGTTTGGTTAGGTTTTTTCGAGTTTGTTGAGTGGCGGTGTCATATTTGATATAAAAGGGTATCTACTCTTTTATTACGGCACATCTATGTCGCATCTCAACTACAACCATCTGTATTACTTCTGGATGGTTTGCAAGCAAGGCTCTGTTACTAAAGCTGCAGAAGCCCTATTCCTAACACCACAAACGGTAACGGGGCAGATAAAAGCCTTAGAAGAACGCATGGATGGCAAGTTGACCAAGCGTAATGGCCGAAGTGTTGAGCCTACAGAGCTTGGGCAACTGGTCTTTAAATATGCCGATCGTATGTTTGGCCTGAGTTACGAGATGCTGGACATCGTGAATTACAGCCAGCACTCCAATATTCTGTTTGATGTTGGCGTCGCGGATGCGCTCTCTAAAAGACTCGTCAGTAAGATACTGATGTCGACCATCCCTCCAGATAACAGCATTCACTTGCGCTGTTTTGAATCGACCCATGAAATGCTACTTGAGCAACTCTCTCAACATAAGCTCGATATGATTTTGTCTGACTGTCCGGTGGACTCTAGTCAAAGCCCGGGCCTGTTCAGTAAAAAGCTGGGTGAGAGTGGAATGAGCTTTTTTAGTTCAGGTCAGGTTGAAGGGGTTAATTTCCCTGCTGTATTGGAGCAAAGAAAGCTTTTGATCCCTGGCAGCCGAACCTCAATGGGTCGTAAAGTGCTGCAATGGTTTGATAGACAAGGGCTTAAGCCAGATATTTTAGGTGAGTTTGATGATGCCGCATTGATGAAGGCTTTTGCTCGTTACCATCATGACGTAATATTTTTAGCACCGACGCTTTATATGTCTGAAGTGGAAGACGACACATCACTGCAACTATTAGGCGGTATTGAAGAGTTAAAAGAGGAGTACTACGTCATATTTGCTGAGAGGATGATCCAACATCCAGCAGTAAAAAACGTATGTGACGCAGATTTTAGCAAATTGTTCGAGTGAGATAGTTTGTTAATGAATTGATATCGATTATCATAACTCCGCAATATGCCGGAAATACTGATAGCCCGTAGTTGGCGTAAAGGTTGTAGGGAGCCAAACTATGAACTTAAAAGAGATGGAGAAGAACTCAGCACAAGCTGTGATTCTACTCAAAGCCATGGCTAACGAGCGTCGCTTACAGATTTTGTGCCTATTACATGGCACTGAACTGTCGGTTGGGGAGTTGTGTGGCAAGTTGGAACTGAGTCAGTCTGCTTTATCTCAACATCTTGCTTGGTTGAGAAGAGATGGTTTGGTCGAAACTCGCAAAGAAGCTCAAACTGTGTATTACACATTGAGTAGTGAAGAAGTAAAAGCGATGATTAACCTACTGCATGGTATTTACTGCAAGTAGCTTATTGCTGGTGGGAGGGGGATTTCTTATCAGCGATAGAATGACACAAGGAAGTGTTAGCATTTCACATTGAACGTTAGTGTTTACCTATCTATCTACGTACCAATTTGCTTCTCTATTTATTTTTCTGATTGTTTGTTTTATCTATCTGCTTAAATTGTTTATCGGTCAGAAAAACGGCTGTTAGCACGTAAAATAAAAGCGTTACTCAAAATTTAGATATAAAAAAACCGGCCTAGGCCGGTTTTTTTCGTTTTGCGTTGTAATCAAATTTCTATTAAAGAGCTTTGATTGCAGCAGCGAAACGAGACTTATGACGTGCAGCTTTATTCTTATGAATAAGGCCTTTAGTCGCCATACGGTCAAGAAGTGGTGTAACTTCTACAAGAGCAGCAGTTGCAGCTTCTTTATCACCAGCTGCGATAGCTGCGATAGTCTTTTTCATGTAAGTGCGCATCATAGAACGACGGCTAGCATTGTGCTGGCGACGTTTCTCAGCTTGGATAGCGCGCTTCTTAGCAGATTTACTGTTTGCCAAGGGTCTAACTCCCAAAAACTTAGTTCGGTGACAATTTAAGGGCGAGGACTATCCCTCATTAGCGCTTAATTGTCAAATGATTTGTGCAAAAACCAATCGTAGCCAAACAAACTTTGGTATGGAAAGGTCATCGCGGTTAAGATGGCGGGGATTCTAACAGCATTTTTAGACCAATGCTAATAAATATGCTTCTTAGGACAGGATAGTATTTATCCTCGCTTGAAAGTAATCAACCAGTGTCAGAGGTTTCTGTGAGTAAACGACTATTAAAGTCAGGCCTGATTGTCAGCGCAATGACTTTTGTTTCCCGTGTATTGGGGCTAGTACGTGATGTAGTAGTAGCAAATTTGATGGGGGCAGGAGCGAGTGCCGACGTATTTTTCTTCGCTAATAAAATTCCTAATTTCTTACGTCGACTTTTTGCAGAAGGTGCGTTTTCTCAAGCGTTTGTTCCTGTATTAACGGAATATCACGCCGCAGGTGATAAAGATAAGACACGAGATTTAATTGCTAAGGTGTCGGGTACGCTCGGGGTTTTAGTTTCTATTGTCACCGTTATCGGGGTATTGGGCTCTGGCGTGATCACCGCGATGTTTGGTGCGGGTTGGTTTATCGACTGGCTAAATGATGGTCCATCAGCGCCAAAGTTTGAGTTGGCGAGCTTTATGCTCAAGATTACCTTTCCTTATTTATGGTTTATTACCTTCGTTGCTTTATCTGGTGCCATTCTTAATACATTAGGTAAATTTGCGGTCTCTTCTTTTACCCCTGTGTTCTTGAACGTGATGATCATAGGCGCTGCGTGGTTTATCTCTCCTAATTTAGAACAACCAGAAATTGGTTTAGCCATTGGTGTGTTTCTTGGCGGCTTAGTCCAATTCCTTTTCCAAATGCCTTTCTTGATCAAAGCGGGGGTATTGGTTAAGCCGAAGTGGGGCTGGCGAGATCCAGGTGTGGTTAAGATCCGCACATTAATGATCCCTGCTTTGTTCGGTGTATCGGTCAGTCAAATCAACTTATTGTTTGATACCTTTATTGCCAGCTTCCTCGCAACTGGCTCTATCAGTTGGTTGTACTACTCAGACCGACTGCTTGAATTTCCTCTCGGTTTATTCGGTATCGCGATTGCGACCGTGATTCTTCCTGCTTTATCTCGTAAACACGTAGATGCTCAAGGGGAAGGGTTCGCGCATACCATGGACTGGGGCGTGCGCATGGTTTTGCTGCTTGGTATTCCTGCAATGTTAGGTCTTATCGTTTTAGCTAAACCAATGCTGATGGTGCTATTCATGCGCGGTGAGTTCTCTCCACACGATGTACAGCAGGCATCGATGTCATTGGTAGCTTACGCATCAGGCTTGCTTAACTTCATGTTGATTAAAGTTTTAGCTCCGGGTTACTACTCTCGCCAAGATACCAAAACACCGGTTAAGTACGGCATTATCGCTATGGTGACTAATATGGTGTTTAACGCGATCTTTGCTTATTTCTATGGCTATGTGGGTTTGGCGATTGCGACGGCACTGTCTGCCTTTGTGAATATGGCATTGTTATATCGCGGATTACACCTTGCGGGTGTGTATCAATTAACTAAGACAACCTTGTTGTTTAGTGCCAAATTGATTATCTCAGGTGTGGTGATGGTAGCGGCTATTTTATGGCAGCTGGATAATATGCAACATTGGCTTGAATGGAGCTTTAGCCAGAGAGCGCTGACATTAACAGGCTTGATTGGACTTGGTGGCTTTGTTTATATTGTTTCGGTACTGATTTTAGGTATCCGAGTAAAACATTTAAAAGCAGCGACAGATTAATACTGATTAGTATATAATCCGTCGGTTTCACACAATAAATGATGCAAATAACAGGTTTTAGCTGATCATAATGGAACTGATCCGAGGTATACACAATATTAAAGCGCAGCATCATGGCTGTGTATTAACCATAGGTAACTTTGATGGTGTTCATTTAGGACATCAAGAGGTTCTGAGTCAGGTTTCTAAACAAGCTGCAGCATTAGGGCTCCCTTCTGTTGTCATGACGTTTGAACCGCAGCCTATGGAGCTGTTTGCCCGAGATAGAGCGCCAGCACGTTTAACTCGTTTACGAGACAAATACGTGCAACTGAGTAAGCTAGATATCAGTCGCTTATTGTGTGTTAATTTTAATCAGTATTTTGCAAGTTTATCCGCGGAAGCGTTCATTAAAGATCTTTTGGTTGATAAGCTTGGTGTGAAGTTCTTGGTGGTTGGTGACGATTTTTGCTTTGGTAAAGGTCGCACTGGCAATTTCGCTATGCTCAAAGAGGCGGGCGAGAAGTACGGTTTTGAGGTGGTAAGCACCCAAAGCTATTGCTTAAACCAATTACGAGTAAGCAGTACTGAGATACGAAATGCATTAGCGGTCGATGACTTGACTGCAAGTGCTACCATGTTAGGACGTGATTACAGTATTAGTGGTCGAGTGTCCCATGGTCGAAAACTAGGGAGAACTATCGGTTTCCCTACCGCTAATATTCCATTAAAGCGTTGTGTTTCTCCTGTATCGGGAGTGTATGTTGTTGAAGCTTTGGATATCGACGGTGTTCCTGTCGGTGGCGTTGCTAATATTGGACAACGACCAACAGTTAATGGGGTAAGGCAGCAATTAGAAGTGCATTTTTTTGACTTTAAAGCCAATTTATATGGTAAACAGTTAGAAGTACGACTTTTGCATAAACTGCGCGACGAGATAAAATTTGAATCGTTCGACGCACTAAAGAATCAAATAGAATTGGATGCTGAAGCCGCAAGGGTGTGGCTGCTTCAGCTAAAGAATTAATCGGATGATTCCACCGATTAACATAATGTCTAACTTCGCCCAATATAACGGAATTAAGAATCGATGAGTGATTATAAAGATACCCTGAACTTACCAGAAACAGGGTTCCCAATGCGCGGCAATCTGGCAAATCGTGAGCCAGAAATGCTGAAGCGTTGGTACAAAGAAGATCTTTACGGCGAAATCCGTAAGGCAAAGAAAGGTAAAAAATCTTTCGTACTGCATGATGGCCCTCCATACGCGAACGGCGACATTCACATTGGCCACGCGCTGAATAAGATTCTTAAAGACATTATTATCAAATCTAAGACCCTTTCTGGTTTTGATGCGCCGTACATCCCAGGTTGGGACTGTCACGGTCTTCCAATCGAGCTAATGGTTGAGAAGAAGAAAGGTAAGCCTGGTCAGAAGATTTCGGCTGCTGAATTCCGCGAAGAGTGTCGAAAGTACGCTGCGGGTCAAGTTGAAGGTCAGAAAGAGAGCTTCAAACGTCTTGGCATCATGGGCGAGTGGGACAAACCTTATCGCACTATGGATTTTGGCACAGAAGCGAACATCATTCGTTCTCTTGGCAAAATCGCAGACAAAGGTCACCTTCTTAAAGGTTTCAAACCCGTTCACTGGTGTACTGATTGTGGTTCTGCTCTGGCTGAAGCTGAAGTTGAATACAAAGATAAAGTTTCTCCATCTATCGATGTGAAATTTACAGCAGCTGACGAAGCGGCGCTTCTAGAGAAATTTACTCTAGCTGAAGGTCATGCGGGTCAAGGCGAAATTTCTATCGTTATCTGGACAACAACACCATGGACTCTGCCTGCTAACCGCGCAGTATGTCTACGTGATGATCTTGAATACGTGCTTATCCAAGTTGAAGCGAATGGCGACCAGCCTGCTCAACGTATCGTTGTTGCTTCTGAACTAGCAAAAGACGTAATGGATCGTGCAGGTATCGAGCACTTCCACAACCTTGGTTTTGCTACAGGTGCTGATCTTGAGCTCTCTCAGTTCAACCACCCGTTCTACGACTTTACTGTTCCTGCAGTTCTTGGCGATCACGTAACAACAGATTCAGGTACTGGTGTGGTTCACACTGCGCCTGGTCACGGTCAAGAAGATTTCGTGGTTGGTAAAAAGTACAACCTAGAAATCGCTAACCCAGTTGGTTCTAACGGCGTTTACCTGCCAGATACAGAGCTATTTGCTGGTCAGCACGTATTCAAAGCGAACGACTCTGTTTTAGAAGTTCTAAAAGAGAAAGGTGCACTTCTGCATCACCACGCTTACGAGCACAGCTACCCACACTGTTGGAGACACAAAACTCCAATCATCTTCCGCGCAACACCACAATGGTTCATCTCTATGGATCAAGCTGGCCTACGTGCTAAAGCACTAGAGTCAATCAAGAGTGTTGAGTGGTTGCCTGAATGGGGTCAAAGCCGTATCGAAGGCATGGTTGAAGGTCGTCCTGAGTGGTGTATCTCTCGTCAACGTACTTGGGGTGTGCCAATTGCTTTGTTTGTTCATAAAGAAACAGCAGAACTTCACCCAGAAAGCCCAGCGCTTATTGAAAAAGTTGCGAAGCTAGTTGAAGAGAAAGGCATTCAAGCTTGGTGGGATGTAGACGCTGCTGAACTTATGGGCGCAGAAGACGCTGATAAGTACGAAAAAGTAATGGATACGCTAGACGTATGGTTCGACTCAGGTGTTACGCACTTCTCTGTTGTTGATTCTCGTGAAGAGTACAACTTCCCGAACGAAGAGCGCACTCACAGTGCTGATCTTTACCTTGAAGGTTCAGACCAACACCGTGGCTGGTTCCAGTCTTCTCTAATTTCATCTATCGCGATGAAAGACGAAGCACCGTACAAGCAAGTACTAACGCACGGTTTCGTAGTGGATGGTAACGGCCGTAAGATGTCTAAATCTATCGGTAACGTTGTTGCTCCTAAAGACGTAACCAACAAGCTAGGTGCAGATATCCTGCGTCTATGGGTTGCTTCTACAGACTACACGGGTGAAGTTGCGGTTTCTGATGAAATCCTGAAGCGTTCAGCGGATGCTTACCGTCGTATTCGTAACACGGCTCGTTTCTTCCTAGCGAACTTGAACGGTTTCAACCCTGAAACTGACCTAGTTCCTGCTGAAGAGATGGTTGCACTTGATCGCTGGGCTGTTGGCCGTGCTCAAGCTGCACAAGAAGAGATTGTTAAAGCATACGGCGAGTACAACACTCACGGTGTGACTCAACGTCTAATGCAGTTCTGTTCTATCGAAATGGGTTCTTTCTACCTAGACGTAATCAAAGACCGTCAGTACACAGCGAAGCAGGGCAGCCATGCTCAACGTAGCTGTCAAACGGCGCTTTACTACATCGTAGAAGCTCTAGTTCGTTGGATGGCACCTATCATGTCGTTCACTGCAGATGAAATTTGGAACGAAATGCCAAGCTCTTTACCAACTGGAGAGCAGCGCGACACGTTCGTATTCACAGGTGAGTGGTTCGAAGGTCTATTTGGTCTTGCAGAAGGCGAAGAGCTAAGCAACGAATTCTGGACTGAAATCCAGTCTGTTCGTGGCGCAGTGAACAAGCTTCTTGAAGATGCTCGTAAAGAGAAAACGATCGGTGGTGCACTGCAAGCTGAAGTTACTCTATACGCTGACGATGCACTAGCGGCTAAAATCAACAAGCTAGAAGATGAGCTACGTTTCGTACTTATCACCTCTGCAGCTGTTGTTAAGCCACTGAGCGAGAAGTCTGGTGCAGCGCAAGCGACAGACGTTGCTGGTCTATTCGTTGAAGTTGCGGCTACTGAAGCTGAGAAGTGTGACCGTTGCTGGCACCACACTCCAGATGTAGGCACTATCGAAGGTCACGAGAAAGTTTGTGGTCGTTGTGTGTCGAACATCGACGGTGAAGGCGAAGTGCGTAAGTTCGCATAACGACTCAGAGAAAGACTGAACTTTTTGTGAAAATCATAGCCCCAGTATCAACTGGGGTTATTTTTAGTTATAGGAAATGTGTTTAACCAAGTTGGTAATCAAGGTCACGTAAGGTGACTAACAATGAATACCAACTTCGTAAATACTAGGAATAGAAATGAGTGAAGTTTCGTTAAAACAATCTGGTGTACGTTGGTTATGGCTGGCTCTATTGGTCTTCTTGGCTGATATCGGCATTAAACTCTTTGTCATGGACAATATGGGTTATGGTTGGGCAAACCGTATTGAGGTGCTGCCATTCTTTAACTTTTTGTACGTGCATAACTACGGTGCAGCGTTTAGCTTCTTGAGTGATCAAAGTGGTTGGCAGCGTTGGTTATTTACGGGTATCGCATTTGCGGTAACAGGTATGCTGACGTACTGGATGAGCAAACTACCAGCAACAGAGAAGTGGAATAACATTGCTTATGCGATCATCATTGGTGGTGCAGTAGGTAATGTGTTTGACCGAGTCGTACATGGCTTTGTTGTCGATTACTTAGACTTCTACTGGGGCACTTACCACTGGCCTGCATTTAACTTAGCGGATATGGGAATCTGTATCGGTGCTGCGATGATCATCTTAGATGGTTTCCGTAAGAAAGACGAAAGCAAATAGCTTGCTTCAAAGTCAGTCTATGACTCACAGAATAGAATAGCCCTAAGCGCTGTCGGTTGATTCCGACGGCGCTTTTTTTTATGCTTCAGTCAACAAGGAAGCAAAGCACAGCGCATCCTCAAATAATAAAGAAGTCTAAGGAAAGTAACGTGGCAGCAATTAAAAATGATTCAGCAGTAACTCTACATTTTACGATTAAAATGAAGGATGGTTCAGTTGCCGATAGTACGGAGAACATGGGCAAACCAGCGAAGTTCGTCATGGGTGATGGCAGCCTAAGTGAGAACTTTGAAGCGTGCTTACTTGGACTTGAAGCCGGCACTGAAAAGTCTATCGAACTGAAGGCGGAAGACGCGTTTGGTATGCCAAACCCAGATCATATTCACTATATGGATCGTGCTAAGTTTGTTGGCGACTCTGAAGTTGAAGTGGGCACTATCATGGCATTTTCAGGTCCTGACGGTATGGAAATTCCAGGTATTATTACTGAGATCGCAGGTGATTCAGTGACGGTTGATTTTAATCACCCACTCGCTGGTCAAGACGTTAGCTTTGACGTCAATATCTTAACGGTAGAATAACTCTCTTAACGTTAGAATAGCTGTCTTCACGCTAGAATAAGATAGCCTTACAGCTGTGATCTCACCCAGAGCTTCACTGTCTAGACGCTTCACTGTAGAATGCGAACCTCGCTGACGGCGAACTCTATAGAAGCAACCTTAGTACCGCGGTAAATGATGAGCAATGAAATGAAAATAATGTTAGCTAACCCTCGTGGCTTTTGTGCCGGTGTCGATCGTGCGATCAGCATCGTAGAGCGTGCACTCGAAATGTATCAGCCACCGATCTATGTTCGCCATGAAGTGGTACACAACCGCTTTGTTGTTGAGGGGCTCAAGCAGCGTGGTGCTATTTTTGTCGAAGAACTGAGTGAGGTGCCAGACGACAACATCGTGATCTTTTCGGCTCACGGTGTTTCTCAAGCGGTTCGTAAAGAAGCGAAAGAGCGTGAGTTAACGGTATTTGATGCGACGTGTCCTTTGGTGACTAAAGTTCATATGGAGGTTGCTCGTGCGAGCCGCAAACATATGGAAGTGGTACTGATTGGCCACGCAGGTCACCCTGAAGTGGAAGGCACTATGGGTCAGTACGCGAGCCAAACTGGTGGTATGTACTTGGTTGAAAGACCAGAGGACGTACAGAACCTCGTGGTGAATGATCCAAGTAACCTGCACTATGTTAGCCAAACTACGCTATCAGTAGATGAAACTGCAGATGTGATTGAAGAGCTACGTCGAGTGTTCCCTGAGATTCAAGGCCCACGTAAAGACGACATCTGTTACGCGACTCAAAACCGTCAAGACGCTGTGCGTGAGATGGCGAATGACGTTGATGTGGTGATAGTGGTTGGTTCTAAGAACTCATCGAATTCAACTCGTCTAAAAGAGCTAGCTGAGAAACTAGGCACACCAGGCTACCTAACTGACTGTCCTGAAGACATTCAAACCGAGTGGGTTGAAGGGAAAAAGAAAATCGGTGTAACAGCCGGTGCTTCTGCTCCTGAAGAGCTGGTAAACCAAATTCTAGATCGTATTCGTGAGCTAGGTGCGACTGACGTTGAAGAGATTCAAGGTCGTGAAGAGAACATGTTCTTTGAAGTACCAAAAGAGCTACAGATTAAGCAAGTCGACTAATCTCTATTGATTGGTGACAAGATCGATGCGTAACACTATCGATTTGCAAACACTATTGATTTGTAAACAGCAGGAAGCCAACGTTGATACGTTGGCTTTTTTGATCGTGCTTTGGAACAAGGCGTCTAATTCTAACGCGTTACTGGAGACCGAGTTGCTCTTTTAAAGTCTTTAAATAACGACGACTCACCGGGACTTCAAAGCCAGTCAGGGTAATGATCTCTGCTAATCCATTTTCTAGCAGTTTGATCTCTTGGATCGATTTTATGTTGATCAAATACTGTCGATGACAGCGGATCAAATCGGTCTTTTCTTCCAAGATCTTTAGTGTTAACTGTGAGGTTGCGGTTTGCGATGAGCTACGAACATGCACACCACTGATATCGGAATAGGCGCACTCTACCGTTTGGCTTGCCATGATCACAATGCGGTTATGACCAATACATGGGATTTGCTCTAAGTGACAGGGAGCAATCGCTGAGATGTTCTGTTCTGGTGCTTTCTGATTTTGTTTGATGACCTTATTCAGGCGACAAACGCTCTTGTTTAATCGACAAGGCTCGACTGGCTTAAGTAGGTAATCAAAAGCGTTATCTTCAAAGGCTTGAATCGCATATTGGTCGTAGGCGGTGACGAATACCACGTAGGGCATGGTATCTGGGTCAAGCATGCTTAACAGCTCAATCCCAGTAACCTGCGGCATTTGGATATCCAAATACACGACATCAGGCTTGAGTAGGTTGATCTGTTTCAGTCCTTCGATCGCGTTACTCGCTTGGCCTATGATTTCCACTTCTCCGGTTTCGGTCAGCAGCTCAATCAGCTCTTCGCGAGCAAAAAGCTCATCATCGATAACTAGTGCCTTTAACATCCTACAATCTTCATCTTGGTTCTATCCCTGCTTGGTTCACGCTTATCTTTTAAATGTCTGCTTCTAAATGTTTCAACTCGGAGCGATCCGTCTCCGAAAATACCATTATTTGAGTATAGGTATGATAAAGCTCATTCGAGTAAATTGCTGTGGTTGAGATTCTATTTTTAGTGCTGAATCTTGTCCAAAGAAATTAGTGAGTCGTTTATCAACAATTTCCATCCCTAATCCTACATGATCTTGAGATGGCTTCTGATAATTACCTGCATTGTCTTCAACGGTTAACTTGAACCCACCCTCGAAAGCCTCGCTAGAGATCTTTACTTTACCGCCTTCCAACATATTAGATATCCCATGTTTGATGGCGTTTTCTACCAGCGGTTGTAGGGTAAAGCTCGGCAATTGAGATTCATATAACTGCGGGTCGATATCCCATTCCACTTCTAGTCGATCGGTAAAGCGTGCTTTCTCTATGGTCAGGTAAGCGTTGACGTGTGCCAGTTCGTCTTTGAGCTTCACGGTGTTGATGTTCTGCTTTAGGTTGCTTCTAAAGAAGTGAGACAGGTGTTGAATGAGCTCACGTGCTTTATCAGGGTCACGACGTGTAACGGCACTGATGGTGTTAAGTGCATTAAACAAGAAGTGTGGGTTCACTTGAGCGTGCAGCAGTTTGATTTCCGCTTGTGTCAGCAGCGTTTGCTGCTGCTGATAGTTGCTAAATAGGATCTGGCTCGATAATAGCTGAGCGATACCTTCACCCATCGACATATTGATGGTTGAGAATAGTTTCAGCTTTGGCTCATACAGTTTGATGGTTCCGATGACTTCGTTTCCTGCTCTTAACGGGATAATTAGCGCGGAGCCTAGCTTACAATCTTGCGAAAGGGAGCATTGGTACGGATTCTCTTTGCCATCAAGGTAGATGATGTCGTTCTGTTCCATCGAAGTGAGCGTGCTCTGCGATGAAATCGGCGTGTTCGGAATATGGTGTTCGTCACCAATGCCGATGAACGCGAGGATTTTTTCTCGGTCGGTGATCGCCACCGCACCAACGTTAGTCTCTTCGTAAATGATCCGCACGATTTTTTGCGCATTATCCGAATTGAATCCTCCATGTAAAATACCCACTGAACGCTCGGCGATGGTTAATGCGCGGCGTGAGAAAGTTGCCGAATACTTCTCGAAGATGGTTTTCCGATCTTGGATGATGCTCATGAACAGCGCCGCACCGACCGAGTTAGCAATGATCATTGGCGCGGCAATATCAGAAACCAGAGCATAGGATTGTTCGAAGGGTTTTGCGACCGCCAGCAGAATCAGCATCTGAATGATCTCTGCAAACAGGGTTACCGAGAAAACCACTAACGGATTAAACAGTTGGCTGGCTTTGTTCTTTCTCACGAGATAAACGTGTAACAGGCCGCCAATCAAGCCTTCTGCTGTGGTTGAAATCGCACAAGCCAAGTCTGTGAAGCCGCCTAATGAGTAACGGTGAATTCCACCAGTAAAGCCGACGGCAAAGCCAACGACAGGGCCGCCAAACAGACCTCCCATTACCGCACCCATCGCACGCGTGTTGGCGATGGCATCATTGATCTGCAGTCCGAAATAGGTACCCATAATGCAGAACAGGGAAAACAGAACGTAGCAGCTGATCTTATGGCTTAAGCGAGATGAGATGCTCAACAAAGGGAGAATCAGTGGGGTTTTACTTAGCATGTAAGCGAT
The DNA here is from genome assembly GCF_041474215.1 of Vibrio sp. 10N.222.52.C12. Lineage (NCBI taxonomy): Bacteria > Pseudomonadati > Pseudomonadota > Gammaproteobacteria > Vibrionales > Vibrionaceae > Vibrio > Vibrio sp. 10N.222.52.C12. Next base: position 19,135 of record NZ_JBFRTR010000018.1, on the reverse strand, counting down.
CACTAAGTAGACGCAGGTTTGTTGCAGCAGAGAGAGAATGAGTTCCATATTTTCACCTATTGAGACGCTTGTTAAGTGTAAAGCTCATTGCTTGGTAACGGTAGCTTTGCTTGTGTTTTCGTAGGTTATATTCGCTTCCCAGAGTCGAAAGCACTAACGCCTGAAAACACTAAAGCCCATCACAGTGGACGGGCTTTAGTCTTAGATTCGACGAATCACTGAGTGATTACGGGAGCAAGCGAAGTTGTGTTTGGCTGTTCTTTTATCTCTTTCTATGAAGATTGGTCTCTTGTTCCCAAGAGCCTTAAAGAACTAGGCTGTTTTGGTGACGCCTTTTGCTTCTTTCTCTTCTTCATCAGCTAGGTCGATATCGCCTTTGCCTTTTGAAATTTTAATAACGTAAGCCGCAACACCTAGCGCACTCACCACACCAATGATGGTTGAGATTTGCATTGGTAGACCGAAGCCCAGTTGGCTGTTGTTCAGGATGAATGTGATACACACAGACGTCATGAAGATAGCTGGAACAGTTGTTACCCAGTGCAGTTTGTTGTGGCGAAGTAGGTAAGCTGAAGCTGTCCACAGCATCATTACGGCTGTTGATTGGTTAGCAAAACCGAAGTAGCGCCAGATGATACCGAAATCAACTTGAGTCAGGATGCCACCGATAACGAACAGTGGTAACGCCATTAGTAGACGGTTACGCAGTGTTTTCTGTTCCATGTTGAAGTATTCAGCAAGGATAAGACGGCTTGAACGGAACGCTGTGTCACCAGAAGTGATTGGTAGGATAACCACGCCAAGGAAAGCAAGGATACCGCCAAATACACCCAGTAGACCAAATGAAGCGCTGTATACCACGTTACCTGGGCCGCCGTTTGCAATTGCGTCAGACAGAGACTCAACCGAACCGAAGAAAGACAGAGCAAGTGCACACCAGATTAGAGCGATGATGCCTTCACCAATCATTGCGCCGTAGAATACGAAGCGACCGTTCTTCTCGTTTTCCATACAACGCGCCATCAGAGGAGACTGAGTGGCGTGGAAGCCAGAGATAGCACCACATGCGATAGTGATGAAGAGAGCAGGCCAAAGTGGTAGGTCATTCGGGTTCATGTTGGTGAACATGTTGCTGATCTCAAAGCCCCCCATGATTTGGTGTTCGTCAGATAGACCAATCGCAGTGATTAGGCCAACAGACATAAAGATAAGCAGTGCACCGAACAGTGGGTAGAAGCGACCAATGATTTTATCGACAGGGACAATCGTTGCGATGATGTAGTAAGCAAAGATGATAACAACCATCGTAGTTGCAGACATCGCGAAATCAGTTTGGTCGTTCACTAGGTTAGTGATCATACCTGCTGGAGCAGATACGAATACCACACCAACAAGAAGCAGTAGAACAATGGCAAAGATGTTCATAAAGTGTTTTGCGCCATTGCCTAGGTAACGTCCAGTGATGGTTGGAACCGAAGCTCCGCCATTACGGATAGATAACATACCTGAGAAGTAGTCGTGTACTGCACCTGCGAAGATACAACCTAGAACGATCCAAAGCATTGCTGCTGGACCATAAAGGGCACCCATGATAGGGCCGAAGATTGGACCTACACCTGCGATGTTAAGCAGCTGAACTAGGTAAACCTTTGGTGTCGACATTGGAACGTAGTCCACGCCATCTTGCTTAGTGTGAGCAGGTGTTTGGCGTTTTTCATTGATACCGAAAATCTTCTCGATAAAGGTACCGTAAATAAAGTAGCCACCAATGAGTGCTGCGACACAGGTAAGAAACCACATCATAATTTGTTATCCCTGAATGTATTAATTAAGTCAGGGTGTATATTAAAGGAGTCGATGAGAAGAAACTTCCGCTACGAGAGTGAGTGGTCGAATAGCCAATTTAGCGGTGTTATAACTGATTTAGTGGTTTGTTCACTGTGATGAGTGGCCGATATTTCTATCGAGAGGCCTATTAGCTCTATAGAGAGGTTGTTTGAGTTGGCTTAACGGCGACTATTGATTCTGAGTGGTCGGAATGAACCTAAAGTGGCGAACATTAGACAATAAGTGGACATCGATAGGCGTTCAGCGGAGAATCACCACAAAGGCAGCGCTTCGTCAGAAAGTGGTGAAGTAACAATATAAAGGATTGAAATGAAAAAAATAATCGTACTATTCGCCGTGGCATTTAGCCTTGCAGGATGCAGCGCCAATGTTCAAGATTTAGCAGCTGAAGGCAATTGGCAAGAGATTGGCTATCGTGATGGTATCAAAGGCCACACTCAGCGTTCGTATTCAGAGATGACTGAGCTTGGCGCAGTCGATCAAGCGAGTTACACAGAAGGTTATCACCTAGGTGTGACTGAATATTGTAATCCGAACCATGCTTATCAGATTGGTTTATCTGGTCAGGTGTATGAAGGCGTGTGTTCTGGTACGGAAGACGCTCAACGTTTCCGTATGGAATGGCAACGCGGCTGGGACGAGTTCTCAAACGACTATTAAGCCCAAGCTAGCCATAAAAAATTAAAACTAAAAAAAGACCAGTACCGCGTGTGTGCTGGTCTTTTTGTATGTCGTTGAAGTAGCTGTCTAAATGAGAAGCTACAAGCCAAATTAAGATTACTGATTATTCTCGACGGCTTTTCTCAAGAAGCCATTTTGCTTATCAAGCTGAGCCTTGGCTAACTCTAAATCTAGCCCTGTTAGAATCATCAAAATAGATAACTTCACATCGTAATCAGTCGCTTTAAGTGTCGACACCGCCAGTGCTTTATCGCACTCCGTTGCTTGGATAACGATACGAGCGGCGCGGGCAACCAACTTTTCATTGGTCGCTTTTACGTCGACCATAAGGTTTTGGTAGCTCTTACCAATGCGAATCATGCTGGCAGTGGTCAGCATATTAAGCACCAGCTTTTGTGCTGTACCTGATTTGAGTCGTGTTGAACCAGTCAATGCTTCTGGGCCAACCACCGGGCTAATTGCGATTTGAGCGATTTCAGCAATTGGAGAGTCAGGGTTACAAGATAATGCAACCGTTACTGCGCCAAGCTGATTGGCATAGTTGAGTGCACCAATCACGTAAGGTGTGCGACCGCTCGCAGCAATACCTACCACGACATCATTTTCTGAAAACTGAATCGCTTTCAGATCTTCAATGCCGAGAGTTAGCGAGTCTTCTGCACCTTCTTTGGCTTTTAAAATCGCCTCTGGTCCGCCTGCAATTAAGCCGATAACCATTTTGTCCGAAACACCGAAAGTCGGTGGGCATTCTGAGGCGTCTAACACACCTAATCGACCACTGGTGCCTGCGCCCATATAAATCAGTCGACCACCGTTTTGAAAGACATGAGCAATTTTATCGACCGCTTTCGCGATCTGTGGCAGTTCCGCTTCAATCGCCAGCGGGACTTGCTTGTCTTGTTGGTTAATCTTTTCAACCACTTCGAGAGAGGTGAGCAGATCAATATCCATAGTGTCAGGGTTTCTCCCCTCCGAAACGAGGTGCGAGAGCGCTGATATGAGAGCGTCGTTACTCATAATGATCCTTAAATGGTGATTCTAAAATTATGGTTCTAAAGTTGTTTAGTCAGCTCGATAGAGAACGCCTAGAGAGGCCGCTCTGCTTGCGCCAGTCACTTCTGGTAAATTGCTTGGCAGTTTATGAACATGACGCTGAGCAAGCCACGCAAAGGCCATTGCTTCCATGTAATCGGCATCCACGCCTTTACTGGTGGTTGAGTCAACCTCCCAACTTGGAAGCAATTCAGACAGTCTCTTCATCAACAATGGGTTTCTTGTACCACCGCCACACACATACAGTGCAGGCTGGTTACCCAAGCGATAAGTCTCCACTTCATTGGCTATCGTCAATGCGGTGTATTCACAAAGCGTGCGCTGAACATCTTCTACTGCAAGATCTTTAAATTCTGTTAATTGTTGCTCTAGCCAAGGTTGGTTGAATAGTTCTCTACCAGTACTTTTCGGTGGCATTTGAGATAGATAAGACTCATTTAACAACTGTTCGAGTAAAGCTTGATTGAGTTGACCTTTAAGCGCAAATTGCGCATCACGGTCAAACTTCTCACCCGTGTGTTTATCAACCCAAGCGTCCATCAACATATTGCCCGGACCTGTATCATAACCAAGCGTTGGCTGATTAGGGCGCAGCACTGAAATATTCGAGATACCACCAATATTCAACACCACAACTGAGCTGTCTTGCGGGTGGAAAATCGTATGGTGGAAGGCGGGGACTAATGGCGCACCTTGTCCGCCTAATGCCATGTCTTTACGTCGAAAATCGGCAACCGTTTGAATCTGTGTTTTAGCGGCAATGATGTTGGCATCACCCAACTGCATGGTAAATGGCGAATCGCCTGTTGGCTGGTGGAACACTGTTTGACCATGATTACCTATCGCAGTTACAGAAGGTGCTGGTGTGCCTGACTTTTCGAGAAGTTGCAGAACCGCATCAGCAAACAGATGGCCAAGCTGGTGGTCGAGTTCGCCAATGGCAATCAAATCGGTTTTCTGACCAATACAGACTTCAAGTAGACGCGCTTTGAGATCATCAGGCATTGGGAACTCATCATGAGCAAGCAATATTATACGTGTATCTTCAATCGACACTAAGGCCGTATCAACACCGTCCATACTCGTCCCTGACATCACACCGATATACAGTTCTTTATGATCCATTCCTAAGCTCTTGCACTGCATTCTTAAAGTCTTCCACAGATTGGTTTAAAAACATTGTAAAGCAAATTTAAAGAGAATAACCTCGGGAAGTTTATGAAATTAGGTTTAATAAGGGATAAATATGGGACCGTTGTGGGTTGATGTTGCAGGCTACGAACTGACTGCGGAAGACAAAGAAATTTTAGAGCACCCAACTGTTGGTGGTCTCATCTTATTTGCTCGAAACTACCACGATAGCAAACAGTTATCGGCGTTAAACAAAGAAATTCGCAAGGTAGCGAAACGTCCTATTTTGATTGGTGTCGATCAAGAAGGTGGCCGAGTTCAGCGCTTCCGCGATGGCTTTTCAATTATCCCAGCTGCTCAAGAATTCGCGACTAAGAATAATGGCGAACAGTTAGCAGAACAAGCGGGTTGGTTGATGGCGGCAGAATTGATTGCCCATGATATCGATCTGAGCTTTGCGCCAGTATTAGACAAAGGCCACGAGTGTAAAGCGATTGGTAGCCGAGCGTTTGGTGAAGATATTGATACCATTGTTCGTCATAGCAGCGCTTTCATCAAAGGCATGAAGTCGGTTGGCATGGCGACGACAGGCAAGCACTTCCCTGGACATGGTGGCGTGATTGCTGACTCACACTTAGAGACGCCATATGACCCTAGAGACGACATCTTCGAAACCGATATGGCAATCTTCAAGGCGCAAATTGAAGCTGGAATATTGGATGCCATGATGCCAGCTCACGTGGTTTTCTCTCACTATGATGATCAACCTGCGAGTGGTTCACAGTATTGGCTACAGAAAGTATTGAAGCAGCAGCTTGGGTTTAAAGGCTTGGTATTCTCTGACGATTTAACGATGGAAGGCGCTGCCATTATGGGCGGACCAGCCGACAGAGCGAAAGCGGCCTTGAATGCAGGTTGTGACATGGTGTTGATGTGTAATAAACGAGATGCACAAATTGAAGCTCTGGATCACTTAGCGATTCAAGAGGTGCCTTTAGCCAACTCATTGCTTAAAAAACACAGCTTTGATTTGTCGACACTTCACTCGGATGCTAGGTGGAAAGAGACCTCAGAGACGATTAAGCGAATGCTAGGCAGTGAGTGATAAATAAACACATTATAATTTTAGATAAGGCGATATGATAAATATCGCCTTTTTTGTATGTGTGATCCGTGGTTTAAACCTATTTATCTCTTAGAGTGAGTCAAATCCAATGTGTAAAATAAAATTTACACTTAATGTTTTTTATTGTTTACACTTGCAATCGTTTTTTTAGCTGTTATTGTGTTTTTAAAGATTGTTAACCCAAACGGAAATGTTGGGTGTAAAAATAAATATACAGGTTGAGTTATGCAGAAAAGTGAATTAAGCAATGTCAATATCATCGACGAACAGGTACTGATTACTCCTGAGGAGTTAAAAGCAAAACTGCCTTTGAGTGATAATGCTCGTCGTTTCATTCAAGAGTCTCGTCAAACTATCGCAAACATCATTCATAAGAAAGATCATCGCATGCTTGTTGTATGTGGCCCATGTTCTATCCATGACATTGAAGCTGCGAAAGAGTACGCGAAACGCCTTAAAGCCTTATCTGAGCAACTTAGCGATCAACTGTATATTGTTATGCGTGTTTACTTTGAGAAACCTCGTACCACTGTAGGTTGGAAAGGTTTGATCAATGACCCGCATCTAGACGGCACTTTCGATATTGAGCATGGTCTGCATGTGGGTCGTGAGCTACTTGTTGAACTCGCTGAGATGGAAATTCCATTGGCGACTGAAGCATTAGATCCAATCAGCCCGCAATACCTAGCAGATACCTTCAGCTGGGCGGCAATTGGCGCACGTACGACTGAATCTCAAACTCACCGTGAGATGGCAAGTGGTCTTTCAATGCCAATCGGTTTTAAAAACGGTACCGATGGCAACCTAGGCACTGCAATCAATGCAATGCAGGCGGCTTCTTCTAGCCACCGTTTCATGGGTATCAGCCGCGAAGGTCAAGTTGCACTACTAACAACGCAAGGTAACCCAAATGGTCACGTGATTTTACGTGGCGGTAAGCAGACGAACTACGATTCAGTATCGGTACACGAATGTGAGCAAGAGCTGGGTAAATCTGGCTTAGAGGCCGCGCTAATGGTCGACTGTAGCCACGCGAACTCTCGTAAAGATTTCCGTCGCCAACCTTTAGTTGCAGAAGATGTGATTCACCAAATTCGTGAAGGCAACAAGTCGATTATCGGCCTGATGATTGAAAGCCATATTAACGAAGGAAATCAATCTTCGGATATACCTCTCAATGAGATGAAATACGGCGTTTCTATTACCGACGCGTGTATCAATTGGGATTCAACTGAGGCACTATTGAAACATGCACATACGGAATTAGTCCCGTTCTTAGAGAACCGCTTGAAAGGTTAGTCAGAGTTTAAATTTAAGTGCCTCATCTAATGGGGCATTTTAAGATCTGTTGCTAGCGAACCTACGTGATTGTGGGATGATAGATTGGCACGGGCTTATAGATTAGTAAGGAATAAAATGGCCGTTGAACTGAACGAATTACGCGACCAAATCGATGCTGTCGATAAACAAATGTTGGATTTACTGGCTCAACGCCTTGCTCTAGTAGAGAAAGTAGGCGAAGTAAAAAGTGAACATGGTTTACCTATTTATGTACCAGAACGTGAAGCCGCGATGCTGGCATCTCGTCGTCAAGAAGCCGAGAAAATAGGGGTTCCACCACAGTTAATCGAAGATATTTTGCGTCGTACTATGCGTGAGTCTTATGCCAGTGAGAAAGATTCTGGCTTTAAGTGTCTTAACCCAGAGTTACGTTCAGTGGTGATCGTTGGTGGTAATGGTCAACTTGGTGGCTTGTTTGGTCGTATGTTCAAACTGTCTGGCTACGAAGTGAAAGTCCTTGGCAGCCAAGATTGGGATACAGCCGATGAAATCTTGGATAATGCAGGACTTGTGGTTGTGACTGTTCCAATTCACTTAACTGAAGGTGTGATTGCGAAGCTAGGTAATCTACCAAGTGATTGTATTCTATGTGATTTGACGTCAATTAAATCTAAACCGCTGCAAGCAATGATGAACATGCACCAAGGCCCAGTGGTTGGATTGCACCCAATGTTTGGTCCTGATGTTCCAAGCCTTGCTAAGCAGGTGATTGTTTACAGTGATGGTCGTGGTTCTGAGAGCTACCAATGGCTACTGAATCAATTTGGTATTTGGGGCGCGAGCCTTTGCCAGATGGATGCAGCTGAACACGATCACGGCATGACCTTGATTCAAGCACTTCGTCACTTCACCTCTTTTGCTTACGGCTTACACCTGAGTAAAGAGAACCCGAATATTGATCAGCTTCTGAAGCTAAGCTCACCAATCTACCGACTTGAGATTGCGATGGTTGGTCGTCTATTTGCTCAAGACCCGAACTTGTACGGTGATATCATTCTGTCTTCGGATGAGAATATAGAGATGATTCGACGCTTCCATAGCTGTTTCGGAGAAGCGTTAGAAATCCTAGATGGCAAAGATAAGGCTAAGTTTGTTGAGAGCTTCAACCAAGTGAGTGATTGGTTTGGTGACTACTCACAACAATTCTTGCAAGAGAGCCAAAGTCTTCTAAAACAAGCACATGACTCGATTCATCGTGGTTAATACTGATTTGAAATCATAAAAAAGAGCGACCATCTGGTCGCTCTTTTTGTTTGTGCTGAATGCCGATATTGCATCTGGCCTATAGTAGGCGAAATGCATTTGGATCATCATGGGCCAAACGAACAAACCTAGTTAGTCACGATAGGCTCTTTGTTATTCTCGTTCGATACTCGGTTATCATCGCTGGATACTGTGTCGATAGTTGAACTGATGTAAGGCACGTTAGTTAGGTTGATCTGCAAGCGAACCACGTTATCAATCAGCTGAACGAGTGGGCCCCATTTCACCTTTTTCTCTTTCTCAAACACGTAATTGAAGTTTTCTGGTGTCCAATCCATCAAGTATTGAGGGTTCAATGAGCGACCAAGGAAGCGTACTTCATAATGCAGATGTGGCCCAGTTGAGTTACCTGAGTTACCACAGCTCGCAATCACATCACCTTTACTGACAAACTGACCGCTGCGAACTTTGAATTTTTGCAGATGCGCGTAAGAGCTCATGAAGCCAAATGAATGGCGCATGGTGATAAAGTTACCAAAGCCTTTCTTGCTTGGGCGTACGGTTTCAATCACACCATCTGCCGGTGCTAAGATATCTTCACCACGCTTACAAGTAAGGTCGATACCAGTATGGTTGTGGCGTTTGCCTGTAATTGGGTTAGTACGGCGACCGTATGAAGACGAGATGCGTTGATAAGCCATCGGACTATCATTAGGAATTAAGCGGAACATGGTAGCTCTTACCGCGGAATCGACGGCTGCAGCATCAATACGGTCTTCTAGTGAAACCTCATCGGTGTGTAACTCTTCATCAGCCAGGCCTAGAACGGATTCCACATCGAATACACGCTTACCCAGTAATTGAATCGTACCTTCTTTCTCAGTTAAGGCTTGAGATAGGTTGTGGTTGGTTTCAACTTGTTCCGCGTATAAGAACTCGGTCTGCTCTTTTTCAACAATCAAAGTTTCAATTAACTGTTGTGCATCACCGGCTTGTGCAGCTAGCTTGTTTTTACTCTCAAGGTGCATGTAGGTTGCACCACCAATCAACATCGGTACTGAGAGCAGGGTTGTCATGCATAAGAGTACGGCTTTTCGACCGAAGTAAAACGTCTGTTCCCCCTGACTAGAGGGAATAGTAATGGACACTTTTTTAGACATGGTTCTGTATTAACTAAATGCTTCTAATAGAAAAAGGGTAATGGAGATATTATTCCTTACCTAAGTCGGTAAGGTGTTCAATCTCTCTATAAAGCAGGTCATCGTCACCAACATTAAGCTCAACAAGGCGCTTAAGGTGGCTGATACTATCAATATCTAAATGCTCTATGCGTAAACGCATTGAGGTATTGATGGTAGAGACTATCGTTGCTTCTAACTGAATATTGATATCACTGTTTTCGAGTTTAAAGCTCACTTGAACAGGGACATCATGGCTAAGTTGTTTTGATTCATTGCATTGAATGAGTAAACCATGGAGTGATAAGTCTTGCACTGAGCCTGATACCTTTACTTGTCCTTGTGAGATCTCAGTCGGGACTTGATAAATAACTCGTGAAAATTGACGTCTTTCAACCATAAGTAATCTCTCTATATCGATGCATTACACGTAAGCCAGATATATCAAAGGCCGCTATTATCGCGGCCTTTGTTCAAAATACAAGCTTATTTACTTAGCTATACGCTTGTACTTGATACGGTGCGGCTCTGCCGCTTGTGCGCCTAGAGTCTGCTTAAGCCACTCAGTGTACTCAGTATAGTTACCTTCGTAGAAGTTAACTTGACCTTCATCACGGTAGTCTAAGATATGGGTCGCAATACGGTCAAGGAACCAACGGTCATGCGAGATAACCATTGCACAGCCCGGGAATTCAAGCAGTGCTTCTTCAAGAGCACGTAGCGTTTCAACGTCAAGGTCGTTGGTAGGCTCATCGAGTAGCAGTACGTTACCGCCCGCTTTTAGCAGTTTCGCTAAGTGAACACGGTTACGTTCACCACCAGAAAGCTCACCGATGATCTTCTGTTGGTCGTTGCCTTTGAAGTTGAAGCGAGAGCAGTATGCACGAGCAGGGATTTCGAAGTTGTTGATCTTAATGATATCAGCGCCTTCAGAGATCTCTTGGAATACTGTCTTAGTGTCGTCCATGCTGTCACGGAACTGATCAACAGAAGCAAGCTTAACGGTTTCGCCTAGTTCAACTGTACCTGAATCTGGCTGTTCTGCACCGCTTAGCATCTTGAATAGTGTTGATTTACCTGCACCGTTGGCACCAACGATACCGACGATTGCGCCCTTAGGCATGCTGAACGATAGGTCGTCGATAAGAACGCGATCACCAAACGATTTAGTCAGGTTGTTCACTTCAAGAACTTTATCACCTAGACGCTCACCTGGCGGGATGAACAGTTCGTTGGTTTCGTTACGCTTCTGGTATTGGCCAGTTGTCAATTCTTCAAAACGAGCCATACGAGCTTTAGACTTAGCTTGACGGCCTTTAGGGTTTTGACGAACCCATTCAAGTTCTTTCTCGATTGTCTTTTGACGTGCGCTTTCGCCCGCTTTTTCTTGCTTAAGACGCTCGTCTTTTTGCTCTAGCCAAGACGTGTAGTTACCTTCCCATGGGATACCTTCACCACGGTCAAGTTCTAGAATCCAGCCAGCTGCGTTGTCTAGGAAGTAACGGTCGTGGGTAATCGCCACAACAGTACCACTGTAATCAACAAGGAAGTGCTCAAGCCATGCTACTGATTCTGCATCCAAGTGGTTGGTTGGTTCATCAAGAAGCAGCATGTCTGGCTTTTCAAGAAGTAGACGACAGATAGCAACACGACGACGCTCACCACCTGATAGGAATTCAATTTTCGCATCCCACTCAGGAAGACGAAGTGCATCAGCAGCACGCTCTAGAGCAGTCTCTAAGTTGTGACCGTCTTTTGCTTGAATCAGAGCTTCTAGTTCGCCTTGCTCTTTTGCCAGTGCATCGAAGTCTGCATCTGGTTCTGCGTAAGCTGCGTAAACCGCATCAATACGCTTAAGTGCGTCAGCAACGTCAGAAACCGCTTCTTCTACGATTTCACGAACAGTTTTTGATTCGTCTAGCACAGGCTCTTGTGGTAGATAACCTACTTTAAGGCCTTGTTGTGCACGTGCTTCACCATCAATATCAGTATCAATACCAGCCATGATACGTAGTAGGGTAGATTTACCTGAACCATTTAGACCCAAAACACCGATTTTAGCGCCAGGAAAAAAGCTAAGAGAAATGTCTTTAAGAATTTGACGCTTAGGTGGAACAGTTTTGCTCACCCGAGACATGGTATATACGTATTCAGCCATTGCCGATCGATCCTAATTATTGTTCAAAATTGTCTGCTATTTTATACCAATATCCTCAAAGATGTTACTCCTAGGGCAGAAAAGCCACTCTTGAACTAATCCTTACCTATTATTGTCACATTGGTCATTAAAACTATATTTAATGGGCTTCTGAGGCGAAGTGTTAAATATTAATAATATTTACACTCAAATCCTTTACATTTGATGTGATGTCGGGCGTAAATAGACTTCACGTATTCATACACGCACTAAGGAAAGAGCGAATGTTTTTCCGCATTGGTAATACGAAAATTGCTGTGGCTGCATCGGCAATTTTGTCTTCGGTTTCACTGGCTCCGGTCGCTATGGCTAGCAATGCATCCGAGCTTGAAATGCAGCGTGACGTTTATGATAAAGCGCAAGAGGTTTTAGACAGCCGTGATCTAAAAGCTTACTCCGCGCTGCGTAACAAAATTCAAACATACCCTTTAACACCTTACACCGATTATCGGGCCTTTCTGATTGGCTTAGGTGATCGCACACCTGCTGAGGTCGATGCTTTCATTGAAGAGAACAAGGCATTGCCTTTCTCCAATCGAATGCGCGCACCTTATTTGGATTCATTGGCTTCTCAAAAACAGTGGAAGACGATCCTTGAGTTTCAAACCAAAGAGCCTGTCGGTGAAAAATACCAATGTATTTATTATCGAGCGCATTACGAGCAAGGTAACCAAGAGCTTGCCTTTAAAGGAGCTAAACAACTTTGGTTGAGTGGTAGTGGTGTTGATGACGCTTGTGACCCTTTATTTAAAAGCTGGGATCAAGCTGGGCTAAGAACTGATGAGCTGATTCTGGATAGAATGCTGCTAGCGTTCGAGGGCCGTAACGGTAAGTTAATGAGCTATCTGATTAAGCAATTGGATCATGATGAGTCAATTGCTCAAGCGAAGCAGATGAAGGCGTTGTACAACAAGCCTGAAAATGTACTCGCGTTTGCTAAAAAACATCCAGCGAATGAATTCTACCAAGCTCAAACCGAGTTTGCTTTCGAGAAGCTAGCAAGGAAATCATCAAGCAGTGCTCAAAAGGTGTTTGATGATGTCATCAAGGCTCAGAAGTTTTCGAAAGAGAAATCTCAAGAGCTCGCTGATTACCTAACGTTTCGTCTGATCAACACCGACTCTGAAGAGTTAATGGTGTGGCGCGACAAAATGCTCGCGAGTTCATCAAAGCAAGTTCTGCTGGAACGACGTGCTCGCTTAGCAATTCAACATGCCGATTGGACGGGTTTGAAAGAGTGGATAGCGCGCTTGGATGATAAACATCAGGCTTCGCTTCGTTGGCAATATTGGCAGGGCAGAGCTGAAATCGCGACGGGCGATACTGACAAAGGCAATAAGCGACTGTCAGATATCTTGGGTCAGCGTAATTTCTACAGTGTGGCTGCGGCTAAGCAGTTAGGTAAGCCAGTTCAATATCCAACATCGACACTTAAATACAATGCTGAAACAGTGAAGCCATTCGACACCTCTTTGGTGCGTATTGGTGAACTGATTGACCGAGACAAAATTGCGGCAGCGAAAAGTGAATGGCGCTGGTTACTGACCAATGCAGATAAAGAGCAAAAAGAGATGCTTGCCGCTTACGCTGCGACACAGCGTTGGAATCACTTTACCGTAACAGCGAGTATCTCTGCGAAGATGTGGGATAACATTGCGCTGCGCTTCCCTGTTGCTCATAAGTGGTGGTTTAACTTCTACGCTGAAAAGCACGATCTCGATCCAATCACTTTGATGTCTTTAGCAAGACAAGAGAGTGCGATGGATTCAGAAGCTCGCTCTCCAGTTGGCGCGCGTGGCATTATGCAAATTATGCCCAAGACGGCGCAATACACAGCGAACAAACATAAGATTAAGTATCAGGGCAGCGATGATCTTTATGATGTCGGCAAAAACATTGAGATTGGCAGTCACTACTTAGATGGTTTACTCGCTCAATATGATGACAACCGTATCTTTGCGTTTGCGGCTTATAATGCTGGACCTAGCCGTGTGAAACAGTGGCGTTCACGCAGCGATGAAAAGCTCGATGCCTTTGCATTTATCGAAATGATCCCATTCAAAGAGACACGTGGCTACGTTCAGAATATCTTGATGTTTGAGACCTACTATCGAGATATCTTGGGTGAGAAAGGGACGTTTTTAGCGCCCCATGAGGCAAAAACGAAATACTAAGCCTTCGGCATTTGGCCCGAAACTGAGTAAGAATAAAGGCAGTGAGTGCTAACCATTTCCACTTACTGCCTTTTTACATTGGATCGCATCAAGTGTTTCGGTATAAAGTGTTAAACGCTTTCAATCGTTAAGCGACTCTTTAAAGTCAGAATTTAAAAGTAAGTGTAGAGATATGGCATCACAACCTGAATATGATAATTGGCAACAACTGATGGACTTGGTAAAGACGGCTGTCGAAAAAGATCAGCACGAGCTGTTGTTGACTATGATGATGACACCAGACGAGCGAGATGCTCTGGTTGCTCGAATTAATATCTTCTGTGAGCTGATGAAAGGCGATATGTCTCAACGACAGGTGAGTCAAATGCTGGGCGTAGGCGTAGCGACGATAACCAGAGGCTCAAATGAGCTAAAGGCCAAATCTGAGCAAGAGAAAGTCGTGATCGCCGACCTATTGCTAAAGTAATAATGGAATTAAGCTATCACGCGATAGTATGAATACGAATTCGATAAAAAACGCTAACTGGATGTTAGCGTTTTTTGTTTCTGAAGATTGTTCTTGGAATCTTTTGAAGTTTAAGGAAGCCTCAAATACTAAATAGGAAAGTGTTCAGGATTCACAAATGGGATCAGAGCCAAAATTAAAGCTTGATGATAGACCGAACTGCGTGACAATTGGTTATGTGTCAGTAGGCCAATGGCACCACCTTTCTGTTTGATATTGTCGGTACCAAACACTTCATCCATCACATCCCCTAACTCGTTTGCATGCTCTAGTTTCTCAAGCACGGCTGGTGGCAGCATCAGACTTGCTGAACGAGACTCGCCACGTTGGCCATTCGTTTCGATCACCATCCAGGCAAAGGTGACGTTTGTTTCTATTCCCGCTTCTAGACCAACATAGAAGTCTGCATCAGGCTGAGCTTGAGTTGCGTTGTGAACTCGATTCACGGCACCTTGATAGGTTTCATCATTGCTCATCGGTTGATCGGCGACACCACTAGGGACGCTGATGCCTTTGAAATCAAATTCAGTATCAGGAAAAGCAGATAAGAACGCACTTTTAACGGCGTTTATTTTAGCTGGGTTCAGCGATGCGATGATTACAGATTTCATGTGTCGGATTCTTTTTGTTGTCGATTAGATTGAGTTGATGTTGTCGGTACCAGTCACTCAACTCTTCTAGTGGCATGGGTTTACCAAAGTAATAGCCTTGCAGCATATCGCACTGTGCATCCTGTAACCACTGGTGCATGTCTTGAGTTTCAATCCCTTCGGCGGTGACCTTTTTCCCCTGAGCATGACACAACCCGATAACCGGTTTTACGATGTTCTGATTATCGGTCTCAATTAAGGTGTCTAAAAAGGCTTTATCGAGCTTAATTTTTTGAGTTGGATACTGCACCAGTTGAGTGATCGAAGTATATCCAGATCCAAAGTCGTCAATCGCTAATCGATAGCCCATTAGCGAGAGTTGGTTGAGCAACGGAAAGCCTTGTGAATCTGAGTAAAAGGTTTCAGTGATTTCAAAATCGATTAGGCTTGGTGGAATTCGATTTAACTCCGCGTGTTCTTTAATGAAACCCGCAAGATGAGTGGTTTCAATGCCAGCAGAAGATAGGTTGATCGACAATTGAATTGAGTGATCAAATTGAGCCTGAAGTCGATGGAATGAAGCAAACGCATTCTGTATTACCCAGCGGTCAACATGTTCAAACAGCCCGGTTTGTTCGGCTATTGGAATGAACTCATCTGGTGGAACCAAACCAAGTTGCTTTGAATTCCAACGCAATAACACCTCAACGCCAATAACATCAGTCCCGGTGGAATCCATGTAGGGCATGTAAACGAGCCTGAATTCATCATCAAAATTCTTACCTCTAAGCGCACGTTCAATATCTGCTTGGCGCTGAATGGCTTTGTCTAAATCCCGTGAATAGTCAGCAAATTGGTTTTTACCGGCACGCTTGGCTTGGTACATCGCGGTATCCGCGTTGGACAGAAGCTTCTCGATTGAGTTGCCATCATTAGGGTAGGTCGCAATACCAATACTGACCGTGATCGGAAAGCTGCCTGATTCGGTGACAAAGCCTTTTTGCAGTGGAGTGAGCAAATCGTTCGAGAATCGATGCGCGACATTTCCTCGGTGACTAGGAGCGTTAATGTAGACAACGAACTCGTCTCCAGAAAGTCGGGCTGGCATACAATGAGCGTCGAATTCCTCTTTATAATGACGACAAATATCTGAAATACGCTGAGCAAAAGAAACCAGAATCGAGTCGCCGATTTGATGCCCGTATTTGTCGTTCACAAACTTGAAGTTGTCCAAGTTAAAATAGAGAACCCAGGTTTCGGTATTCGAACTCGGTTTTGGCAACGATTGCTGAACGAAGGTTTGAAACTGATGCCTATTGGCTATTTGGGTTAACTGATCATTTTCGGCCAAGAGCTTGGTTTACTGGTAGGTGTTGTCTAGCTCTTGGTACATGTCATAACAACGCTGTGATAAGCGGCCAAGTTCATCACGAGTGCCTAAGCGTTCAATGTTCTTACGTTGTTTTTTTTCGACTTGCTGTAGCTGTCGATCGAGCCATGTTATTGGAGTAATTACAGTGCGAGACAGAAGCATGAGTAGCAGAGCGACAGTTACAAACGCAGACAGTGCAAACGACAAACTCAGCTTGTTCCAAATTGAATCGAGCTTGTTTTCCAACAGGAATTGCGCCGGATCGACCGTGGCGTACAGTTCTGGTGCAAGCTTGACTGAGTGAGTAACATCATTTTCCAAAGAAACCGCTATGGATGTGAAGAACAAGCTGGTTTGGTAGTCGAACTCTATCTGTTTTCTCAGCGCATTAAATTTGTCGAGAGAGACAGAGACAACAACAAAGAACACATCGTCGGGTTGATTGTTAACGGTTGGGAAAATCGCTTTTCTATCTACCTTGTCATAGTGAACCAACATCCCTTCGCCTTGGGAGTTTTGAATATAGTTGGTACTCGATGTTGCTAAGGTGTCTTGATAGTGCAGGTCAACATACTCCAATATCTTACTGTCAATCTGAGTGCGTGAGTCATTGCTATTATCCGCGTAATAACGCAGTTTTCGATCACCATTAAGAAGCGCTAAACCTGTATAGCTTTCATCGTCATCTTGCAGGAAATGAATGGCTTCTCGAAGATTACTGACCAGTTCAAGATCGCGAGATAGATTTTGATCAGTGAGAAAATAACGCTTCACCATATCACTCTGGGTCAAGGTGTAAGAGTAGCTATTGAGGAACGAACGAGATTGGCGAAAGTATCCGGCTAGTTTTTCCATGTTCAGTTGAAGTGCGTTGTCTTCGCGTTTGATGAAACTGCTTTTTTGCGTCGAATAAATAATATAGCTAGAAGCCGCGGTACTGATCAGTATCACAGGGGCTATTAGTAGTAAGATTTTAGTACTTAGCTTCATAGTTAATGACAACACTATTTATAAATTAAGCGCATAAGTTTATGTTACTTAATGCTTACTCGCTATTAATTATACGTAGTTCGATGATTTCCTGTGAAGGGGGTAAGGTTTTGTCTTTATTGATAAAAAAAGCCACTAATGAGTTTTTGTTAGAAAGGCTCAAGTAGTGGAGAGAGTAAGCGTGCCGAATGTGCGAAACAAGTGAATTGTGTTTCAGGCATGCTAGGGTGAGTTTTCTTAGCGAGAATAGTACTCGACTAGAGGGTGATTTAAGTATTTGGCCTGCTGTAGGCCAAATACTTATGTTAGCTAAAAGCTGATACTCACTTTCAGCTATGACAACTTAACTTGAGTCGCTTTGATGTTCTCACTTGGGTAGCAACCCAACACCTTAAGGTGGCGAGTAATGGCTGTTAGTTCCGTTATCGCTTGTTGCATATTATCTGAATCCAGATGCGCCTCTAAATCGACATAGAACATCTCTTCCCAAGGGTTACCCATGATAGGACGAGATTCTAGCTTAGTCATGTTGATGCCTAAGCGTTGCAGGATCAGTAGTGTTTCTACCAAAGAACCCGCCTCTTGAGATGTCGACATGATGAGCGTTGTTTTCGCTGGTATTTGAGTCGATACTTCAACAGGCTTACGCGCCACAACGATGAAACGAGTGTGGTTCTCTGTTTGGTTTGCAATATTGCTCTGGATTGGCTGTAGTCCATAAAGCTTACCGCTCGATGCATTACCAATAGCAGCTACGTCATTACCACCCAATTCTTTAACTTTTTTCATTGCATCAGCGGTGCTTGCGCAAGACTCAAGGTTGACACCCTTAAGGCGGCTCAAGAACTCACTGCATTGTTGATGAGGTTGTGGGTGCGAGTAGAGTGTTTTGATGTCTTCTAAACGGATATCACTTTTAGCAACAAGGCAGTGCTCAATCGGTTGAGAAAGTTCGCCAACAATGTATAGAGTCGTATGCTGTAACAGGTCGTAGACCTCGTTAATTGACCCTGAACTGGTGTTCTCAATCGGCAGGACACCGTAGTCGGCATGGCCAGACTCTACTGTTGATGCGACTTCTTTGAAGTGATTACAGTTCAGCTCAATCAATTCCATATTCTTGCGGCTGAAGTATTCGCGGCTCGCAAGGTGAGAATACGATCCCTTAGAACCTAAGAATGCAACGCGAGCCAATGGTTTACGGCTTTGCGGGTTCGCTAGGTTTTGTAAGTATGACTGTTGTAGTAAAACGGAATCTTCGATGATGGTGTGAAACAGCTTGGTAATGTACTGCGCATCAAGTTCGTATTTATCTTTGCCGTTGTTGATCAGCTTAACTAATAGTTGTTGTTCTCGTACTGCATCACGAACTGGTTTTGATGTCTCTACTTTGCTTTTAGCGACTTCGATACTTAGCTTGCGACGCTCTGAAAGTAACTTCAGGAGTTCGTCGTCTAAATCATTAAGACGAAGGCGGATATCATCCAGTGAAATTGAGCGGTCAGTCATAAATGTGTCCTTATAAAAAAGCCTCCCTAGTGTGGGAGGCTTCTTGTTCGTTTTTGACTTGTTTTTCTAAAACGACTTAGCCTCCGATTTACGGAAGAAAAAAGAAGTCAAAAATAAACAAAGATTGAGTGTGCATAAAAAGTGATTGTTTTATGAATGTTTAAACACAATAAGCAAGCGAGCTACGAGCGTCAAGCAAAAAAATAGCGCCCTGAGGCGCTAATGCCGATCAGTTAA
>NZ_JBFRTR010000017.1:52779-74273 GCF_041474215.1 Vibrio sp. 10N.222.52.C12 | reverse complement strand
ATCTCGTATCTCGTATCTCAAATATCTTTTCTTCCACGCACAAAAAAGAGCACCGAAGTGCCCTTATTAGATTTTAAGCTAGCTATTAATAAC
This sequence comes from Vibrio sp. 10N.222.52.C12, assembly GCF_041474215.1. Classification (NCBI taxonomy): domain Bacteria; kingdom Pseudomonadati; phylum Pseudomonadota; class Gammaproteobacteria; order Vibrionales; family Vibrionaceae; genus Vibrio; species Vibrio sp. 10N.222.52.C12. The sequence continues at coordinate 74,180 of NZ_JBFRTR010000017.1, read as the reverse complement.
TAACGATTATTGCCATATAGCTGAAAGTGAATCCATCAGGCCGCTCGTTGCACCTTGTGACTGCAGTGCTTGAAGAATGATGGGTGCAAATGTTGTAACCATTGATGGATCCATACCTAATCCAGAAAACGCACTTTCAACGGCACCTTGTGAGCTTAGTAGCGATGATAGACCAGTAGACTCAAGGCTCGACATACCCGGAATAAGTGTCGCGAGTTCTTTGTTGTCGGCTGTGCCAAGAGAGTTTTGTGCAAGGGCTAACATTGAACCAATACCGCCAACTGCTTGGTCACTGGTAACAGAAGCTTGGTCAGCTACCGTATCCACAAGCGGTGTTGTTTCGTTCTGCTGAGACCACATATTTACTGCAGCCATCAGTGCAGTTTGGGATAGTTGGGAATAGTTGGTATCTGATGATGAACTGGTTTGTTCAGAGTCGCTAGTGCTAGCGCAAGAGACAACAGCAAGGCTGCTTAAAACTGTGATGAGTACTTTCTTCATTATTCGTCCTTAAGTAATAAAGTAATTTACTCTTTCACTATAAACGAAAAACGGCGATGTAGTCACATCGCCGTTGGATTATTTCAATTTTATTTGCCAATAGTATTTTGTTTTACTAAAGGTTTTTATAAAAATTAAAGAATAGCTAGAAGTTCTACTTCAAATACTAGAGCAGCAAATGGTGGGATTGCAGCACCTGCGCCACGCTCACCGTATGCTAGATCTTGAGGGATGTATAGCTTCCACTTAGAGCCAACAGGCATCATTTGTAGAGCTTGTACCCAACCTTGAATTACGCCAGTTACAGGGAATTCAGCAGGTTGACCGCGAGATACAGAGCTGTCGAAAACAGTACCGTCAGTTAGTTCGCCGTGGTAGTGAACACGTACTTGCTTGTCTGCAGTTGGGATTTCGCCAGTACCTTCAGTTAGTACTTCGTACTGAAGACCAGACTCAAGAACCGTTACTTCTGAACGAAGAGCGTTGTCAGCTAGGAAAGCTTCGCCGTCAGCAGCAGCAGCTTTAGCTAGTTCTTGACGTGCAGCTTCACCGCGAGTGTGTAGCTCTTGTAGTGCGTTGTTGATTTCGTCAACTTCGATAGTTGGCATGTCGCCAACTAGAGCTGTTGCGATACCAGCAGCGATTGCGTCAACGTTTAGGCCTTCAAGACCAGAACCAGCAAGTTGTTGGCCCATTTGTAGACCGATACCGTAGCTAGCTTTTTGCTCTACAGTTTCAAATTTTACTTCAGACATGAAAAGTCACTCTTTTTGTCAGTACGAAAAGGGTAAGAATACCAGTATTAGCAGCGTGAAGAAACGGCTAGTCCCTGATCACTTGCGCTTTACCGTGCCCAAATCACAGCCATGTCAATTTTCTCGCTTTGGGCCTTGTTGTGACGGAAAGATCTATACTGTTGGTACTTTGGTTTTTATACTGTAGTTATTCAATGTATAGGACGCAGTGGTATGAATCGTCGTCAAAAGAAAAAACAGAAAGTTGACCACTTAGCAGAATTCAAGGATCGACTGAATAAGGTCAAAGAGAAATTGAGTTCGATCGATGTGAAGAAATTGAAAACCTCGACAGCGCAAACTTGGGGCTCATTGCCGAAGTTACACCAAAGACTGTTGATGGTGATTTCTCCGATCGTACTGATATTACTTTTTGTGCCGCTACCAGAACCTAAAGTAGACACAGCTCCAACAACATCGCGCGTTGAGCTTGAAATAAACACCGTCGGCTTAAGCGAACAGCAAAATGCCAAGAGCAGTTCATCAGAACCGAGTAACAAAAATTGGCAGGAGTACCTTGTTAAGCAAGGGGATACGTTAGCGCAGGTTTTTCGAAACAACGATTTGCCATTGTCTGACTTGAATGCGTTAGTGCGTATTGAAGGTGCAGATAAGCCACTCAGTCAGATTCGTAAAGGCCAACTGGTTCGTTTCAAACTTGCTGAAACTGGGCAGTTGGACATTCTTCAGCTAGAGAAAGGCGATACTTCGGTGATGTTCTTCCGCTTATCCGATGGTGGCTTTGGTCGCAGTAAGTAGATGAACAGTAAGCCTGAGTTAAAGCGCTTTGCTAGACACAGATAAACGATAGAAAAGAGCTAAGCATTAGCTCTTTTTTTTGGTCGCTTGAAAGGGGCGAGTGGCAAGATGATAAGCATGATTCCGATAAAGGTTAATGTATCCGGAATCTCATCGAACCATATTGCACCTATTAGCGCGACAAACACCAATCCTGAATACTCAGCCAAGGCAATTTGGCTAGAGTGTGCTTTTTGATAGGCAGCAACCGCAAGGCCGTTGTAGCTTAAGATTAGCGTCGCACTTAATGCTATGTATCCCAAATGCTCCACAGACACCGGCTGCCAGTATAAGAAGCACAGTACTAATGAGGCTGGAATAGAGAATAAGGTTGTCCACCACAGCGTAGTGACCACCGTTTGCTCACTAGGAAGCTTTCTTACGAGTACATTAAAGAGTGCGAGAGTGAGTGCTGTACCCAAAGCAAACAGTGCTGCCCAATGAAATTGTGATGGCCTTAAGACAATCAGTGCACCGATGAAACCTATGGTAGTGGCGATCACCTTCCCAAGTGCAGGCTGCTCTTTGAGTAGAAATATAGAAAGAGGCAACATCAATAGGGGAGCCACGTAAAACACAGCGTTGGCGGTTGCTAAAGATAAATGAGTGATTGCCACAACCATACACCCGCTACCAATTAATATTAGTTGGCCTCGTATGAAGGTGACTTTGGCTTGCTGTAAGCATCGTTGTTCTTTTTTTTGCTGTAGCCACAAAGGGGTGATGATGAGCAGAGATATCAACTGTCGGAAAAAAATATACTGTAAGGGCGGTACTTCGCCATTTAACAGCTTTACCGCTACGTCGGAAAGCGAGGCAAACAAGTTACCTGCAACCAACAATAGAATACCGGCAGTGATATTCGTCATTATTTTTCTAATCTCATGTCTATATGAGGAATGTCATCTTCGAGGTACATATCCGAGATGGTCTTGAAGCCGTGGCTCGCATAGAAGTTTTCTAGGTGTTGCTGCGCGCCAATATCAATGGCCGTATTTGGCCAAAGAGCCTCGCAGCGTGTTAATGCTTCTTTGATTAATTGATGCCCCAAGCCATCACCTCTTGCTGATTGTTTGGTTGCGACTCGACCGATGCTGGTGTTGTCGTAAGAGGTACCTGGTGGTAATAAACGTGCACACGCTACCAACTCTTCATCAGCATAGCCAAGCAGGTGCTCAACACCCGCGAGTGTATCTTTACCGTCCAGCTCTGGATAAGGACAAGTCTGCTCGACCACAAATACATCGACTCTTAATTTAAGTAGTTGATAAAGCTGTTGTGTTGAGAGTTCAGAAAAAGGAATTGAGTGCCAAGTGATCATGTTTACATCCAGAGATTATCGATGCTCTGAATGTACTATGCGCGATGATTGTTGGCATTAACTATTGTTAATTCGACCTTTAATTCTGCTCAGGCTGATTGCGGTTATTCCTAGGTAGGCTGCAATTTGATTGTCGTTCAAGCGCTGCTCAAGGTCGGGATAGTGCTCGCAGAACAGCTGATAGCGTTGCTCTGGTGTATAGAGCAGCATGAAGCGTTCTTTGTTTTCCTTATGCATCAGTTGTGTTTCTAACAGCTTTAAATACAAAGGATTATTTGATGCACGCCACTCGATAACCGCATTCATTGGCAGCTCTAACATGGTGATGGGTGTCAGCGTTTCTAATAGGTAAGGAGAGGCTTGGTTCTTTATCAGACTCTCAAAGCCGATGATCCAATCTTGTTCCCAATAGAACTCTTTGCTGTATTGCTTACCATCATCAGTGAGGTAGCAGGCATGGCACAAGCCTTCAAGTACAAAGTAGATTGAACTCGCCATCTCACCTTGATTGATCAAGATGTGTCTGGTTGGCAGCTCAAGTGGCTTGGCGACAGCGAGTAGAGATTCAATCTGGCTTTCAGAGAAGTCGAAGCTTTGCAGTTGTTCGATAAAAGAGGTGTGCATGAAAATAACCTATCCCAAATAAGTGCCGAAATCATCGCACTTATTTGGAGAGAGGTACAGAGCAGGATAAATCAGAGGCGTGCGTGTTGCTCTAGGTAATCTTGAGCAAGTTCTCTGCCCATGTATTTACCTAAGGTCTTCAATGGAACCTTCTTAAGGTTCACCACAATCAAGCCATCCAAGGCATCATTAAACGATGGGTCGACATTAAAACACACCAGTTTACCGTTCATCCCTAGATATTGGCGCAGCAGTACCGGCAGGCCTTTACCTTGCTCCATGCGTGCTAACACTTTAGAGAGCAGAGGCACACTCGCCAGTGAAGAGAGCAGGTGATTTTGCCAGAACACATGACTGCTGGTATTGAGTGGTGACGAAGGTGAAACCAAATTCGCCTTTTCCTCATCATAATGGTGGATTGATAACGTGGTCGCGATCAACAGACGCGCATTGTGGCTGTAATCATTGCTGATACTGACTGGGCCGAACAGATGGGTATATTGAGGGTGACGAGACACAAAGGTCGCAATGCCTTTCCACAATAGTAACAGTGAGTTCAGGCTCTTTTGGTAAGGTTTACTTACTACCGATCGCCCTAGTTCAATGCTGTTTTCTAACGTATCAATGAATTCTTGGTTGTAGTTAAACAGGCTACGAGAGTAAAGCTGATCAAGCCCGTGCTCTGCGATGAGTTTGTCGACCATACCGAGTCGATACGCCCCGACCAGTTCTGCCTTGGTTTTATTCCACACAAACAGTTGATGGTAGTAAAGGTCATACTCATCTAAATCACAGGCCAGCCCACTGCCTTCTCCGACTTCTCTAAAGCTTTCTTCTCTTACTCGACCAATCTCGCGCATTAAGTTAGGAATGGATTGGCTTGGTGTGCAGTAGACCTCAAAGTTCCCTTGCTCGAGCAGTTTCATCTCTTCAGGGAGTGAGTCTATCTCTATTGATAAGACTTCTGGTGGAATAGGCGCTATCACTTGGGTATCGAAAGAGGGCGCGTGGATTGGCGTGTTCGGACTATCTTGTTGACTCATTAGATAGGTATTAAGTCGTAGGTAGTTGACGATATCCATCTCTTTTTCAAACGATTTTATCTCTGAATACGGAATCGATGAGCCAATCGAGATAGAGATAGTTGTCGCTTGTTTATTAAGAAGTTCACGCCCGAGTAGAGCTGTTCTCAACAGTGGATGAACACGACCCGCTTGATAGAAAAACTCACTGTTCTTGCCATTGATAAAGATAGGTACCGTGGTGGCTTGGTGACGTTTGACGAATTTCGCTACCGACTTGCTCCACTCGATGTCTGTCAGTGTTTTTGCCCCTTTACGGTAGCTTGATACTTCACCTGCTGGGAATACAATCAATAGTCCACCATCAGCCAAATGACGATTGGCATCTCGAATCGCTTTGGCATTGGTGCGTTTCGATTCTTTACTGTTAAAGACATCGACACCGATGAAAAGATCATCCAGTTCAGGCAGGCGCTTAAGTAACTCATTGGCCAGCACCTTCACATCCTTTCTTACTGATCCTACGAGATCGGCAAGGATCACGCCTTCGATGGCGCCAAGCGGGTGGTTCGCCACAATCACGACAGGCCCTTCTTCCGGGATGTTTTCCGTGCTTCCCGATGCAACCGAGTAGTCGATATTGAGCGCCGACAGAGTGTAATTCATGAATTCGAAGCTAGATAACTCGTTTTTACGATCTTGGTAGAGTCGGTCTAGCTTAGATAGCCCAGTTGCCCACTCGACAACAGACTCACCTAAACCAAAAGGCGTGTAACGTGGTAAACGAAAAGGACTATCAATCATAATGAAATTACCTTACTTAATCAGTTGCGGCCAAACTTTATCGGCTTGTTGAATATGCTGTGCTTGGTCTTGTTCCCAGCGCTGCTTAATCTCTTGGTCGTAGTTGAGGTAAAGCTTGTTATCAACAATCGTCCATTGATGTGGGTCACTCGGTGCAAAGTCGCTCTTCGCTGATACTGCCCAAGCGCAATAGCCACCATATTGAGGGGCATATTTTTCAGGATTATTAACAAATAAAGTCAGATTCTTTTCAGAAGAGAAATACCAATCCGCCCCTTTGTACTCAGTGCTGAATTTTTTACTGCCTTCAATGGGCTTCCCAGACGTGAAATATGCGACGGTATCGTAGCCATCGAGCGCCTTACTGCTAAAGAAACCAGTGTAGATTTCATCGGCGGCAAATACGTACGGGCTAACAAGTAGCAGAACCATGGTGAATAGTTTTCTCATGATGGACTCCATCTATAGATTGATTGCGGGTGATAAATCAAAGGTAAAGCGCTGCTGATTTATCTGACATGGTTTAATGGGTTCGCATGGTGAGCCGGGTGCATAAAACATAGAGGCTTGACCATGCAGGTTACGTAAGTGTGTAAAGCTCACGGTATGTGCGTCTTCGCGATGCATACAGGTCGCTAAATGAGGTTGCTCATTGTGATGGTGAGAGTGGAACATCAGTAAGTTCTGTTGATTCTTACCTGCCGCCATGAGCTGATCATATTTTGCTTGTCGGTAGGCTTGCACTCGCTCTAAATCAACACCGGATGAGAAGAGTGGAGAATCAGTGTCGACTATTTTCTGTTGAATACCATCCCACATGTAGGCGATAACCAGACCATTGTGTTGGGTTAGATTGGGCGCGAAAGCTAGCAAGGTAAATGGGGCAAAAGAGTGTAGGTCTAGCTTGTGAAACGCTTCAGATAGCTGACTGATATTACGACTCGATGATAGGTTTTTAAGTAGCAAACCGCGGCTTACTAAAGGACCAACGGGCACTGTGCCTTGATAGTTATTGAGTAGGCATAGCGAAAGCCCGAACTCATTAATACTTATCCAGCTACCGCCGCCAGTTGGGTCGAGTGGCATAATGATATCGACACCGTTGACTCGATATTGTCTGGGTGGCATTGCCAGTGCTCGCGTCTTTTGTTCATCACGATTAAAAAAGACCTGATAACCATTCTCTTCAAGCAGCCAAGATACTGAACACATGATTATTGCTCCCTCAGATAGCTGTTGGTGGTTGGGGCATAACCAAAGGTGTTGCAGGTCTCGACGTCTAGGAAGGTGGTGATCACCTTGATCATCGCGTAATGATGATTGGCATGCAGTGCGGCAAATGTGACCTCTCTTTCGAGCGTTGAAGGCAGGCTTGCGAACACTTGAGCGTCCATCGAAACTTCGGTTTGGATCATGATAGGCGCTTCGAGATCTCGACGGTCTAATCGTTCAAGCCAGTTGATCACATAGTGGATCTCTTTGACTGCAATAGAGCGGTCGTATTCGACAGGATGACCACGACGACGAGTGTTGTAATCAACTGCCTCATCCTCTTTTAAAATCAAGGCGTGAAAAAGATCCAGTGTGTGACGAGTATGTTCACCGATAGAGCTTGTAACGTGTGGCTTTGCTCGTGTCAGGTAATCGCTGTCAGAAATCGCTAACAAAAACTCTAGACCCTGATTCAATATCTCTACCGCTCCCTTGATACTAGGAGAGAAAGAAGTAAGGGCGCTCGGTTGGGCTATGGGGTTCATTCATGATCCTCGTGCAAAGTTAGTCGGTAGTCGGATATTGTTGAACAAGACGTCGCTCTTCTTGCCACGCCGCAAATAAGCTCTTGAAAGAAGGGGATTGGTGGCCTCGTTGTTTTTGCTGAGCGCCAATATCAAAAAGAATGCGATATTGCAGGAGTAGCGTAGAAAATATCTCTCGTAATGGGGTGTTGCGATCCCAGATATGTCCAGCCTCACTGCTTGCGCCATTGACCTCAAGAATCGTGAAATCCTCACCGTTCATTAGGCTGTGCATGTCCTTAAACTTGACGTCGAGTCGACCAAAGTGAAAGCCATCGAAGTCGTCGAATATCTCATCTAAGCGTTCTGTTAGAGCCTGAGTGATGTATTGATTGCCGTCTCGGAAGATACAGCCACGGCTATGGCTGCCTGCAAACGCGAGTTGGAACTCTTCGCCCTCTGCGATCACTTGATCCAATTTATCTTGATGTCTTGGCAGATAGAGGTGACTGAGCTGCCCAGCGCGCGGGCTATTTTCAATTAACTGCTTGAGTGTCGACTTGCCATCACCCATCACCATTGGCGCATATTTGAGTGTGATCGAGATGATCTCGCCTTGCTTTTTGTTTGGGTAACGAACATAGAAAACGCCAGCTTCTGCCTGATAAGGCGCCTTTTCTTGCAGTAGAAAGCGAGCGTTATTTGGGAAAGATTCAACATATTGCTCAAGTTGATCTTGTGTGTTGATCAGCTTAACGCCAACACCTCGACAACCAAGATCAGGTTTAGCCACAATCGGGAAATCAAGATCCGATTGTATGAGTGCGCTGCGCGCATCTTCAGCTTGCTTCTTACTGCTAAGATCCGTTTTGGTGAGGGTGATAAACGGAGAGATCCAGCGCTGACTCGATGATCCGGCAAGGCTCAGTATTTCGTGTTTTGATTCGCCTACCATGCCGCTTAACTTGATGCTCGGGTTGGCGATGAGCGGCAGCGCCCAGTCAAAGTGCCGTAACCCTTGCATCAGGCTTTGAATCACCACTGGCGTGTAGAAAAACCAAGTCGGAAGAAACTCATAAGGAGAGACACTGCGCACGGTATCTTTTTCAAGCAAAGGCATGCCTGCATTAATTTGATGTGCGGGAATGATGCGAATATCTTGCGGTGAACTCATGATAGCCCTCTAGAGTAGGTTTTATTCATTAATCGATTGCCGATAAACAGCAAAACGATGGCACACGGGATGATGATCCATTGATATTCAGAGGCTTGCAGCCAGGCTGATGTCCCTAAATAGTAGATGGCAGAGAAGACAATGCCAGTCCAGAGCGCAGTTGCGCTGATGACGGCAAATAAGAAAGTAGGCAGTGGGATGGCGAAAAAGCCACTCAGAGTAAAACCAACGGTGCGTAGCCCAGGAATAAAGCGGATAACAAAAAGGCTGCTGAATGCGTTTTGGCGTAATTTGGTACGAAGCGAACGAAAGTACTTATTGGTGAGGGCTTTATATCGAACGCCTCGGAAGTAACGTCCTGATTTACCAAGGTAATAAAGACCAAGATCACCAGTGGCAATGCCAATGAAAATTGCAAGTAACGCATATTGCGGTGGGATGAGTGCTTGAGTCGCTAAACCAGCGGCCGTCACGATTGCCAGATCTTCAAGCAGGTAAGAAAGCGCGATAATGCCAAGCATCAGCCATAGCAGCGACTCCTCCCCTGAATGTAACCATGCTTGAATGCTCTCGACGGTGCCCATCAAATGTCCTTATCTATCCTATAGATGAATGGCTTACCGGCCATTCATTGAGTGTAGTAAATTAAATAGACAGGAGGAGCAGAGAAAAACTTACAGCGAATTGCTGCTTTTTTATGTTGATTGGATTCAATAGGTGATTTGAGGTGTGCGATATTAGGCGAAGAATGAGCAGGAGTTTAAGCTTCGAAAGCTGAGGCCTTACACTAAGAATTTAGATAAGAAAAGAAAAAGGCTGAGTTGTTAAACTCAGCCTTTAGAAGGTTAACTATTGATTACTGAAGTAATCTATTTAGTTAGGTCAATCTGGTAAACAGCGAAACCAACATCGTCAGTGGCAACACGTTTCATTGGGTATTGACCCTTCTCTTTAATGAACTGTGCCGCTTTCTCACTTGGCGACGTTTCAAAGCGGATATCTAGCTTTTTATCCGTTTTGATTGGTGCGAATGACCAGTTGTTGTCAGCTGTTGGGCTCACTTGGCCTTGCTCTTTGCTTACGCGAGAGATGTAGTTCGCCAGTACAGTACGGTTCTCATCTGGTGCATCAAATGCGATGAAGTCTTCACCTGTGCCTGGGAATTTAGCGCTGTAAGCTCGGTAGTTGTTGGTTGCGATCAGGAAGTCTTGCTTCATGTCGATTGGCTTACCTTGGTAAGTTAGGCCAACAATACGCTGAGAATCAGGGTTAACCACTTTACAGTTTGCATCGTATTTCGCAGGCTGAGTTACGTCGATTTGGTAATCCACACCGTCGATAACATCGAAGTTGTAAGTACGGAAGTTATCCCACTCAATCAGCTGTTGTGGTGCTGTTGAGTTCACATCGATTTGGTTGAATTGGCCAGCAGAACACTCAAGCCACTCTTTTACTTCGTGACCTGTTACCTTCATTGCAACTAGCGTGTTCGGGTAAAGGTATAAGTCAGCCGCGTTACGGAATGTCAGTTGGCCAGATTCAACCTCAGTGAAGTTCGCTGGGTCATTCTTACGGCCACCGGCTTTGAATGGCGCAGCAGCAGAAAGTACTGGTGTACCGTCTAGGTCTGGGTCACCTTGGATGAACTGTTCAACGTAATCTTTCTGTGCAAGGTTAACAATCTGCACTGTTGGATCGTCTTGTACTAGAGACAGGAAGCTGTACATCACGTCGTCTGCTTTACCAATTGGTTGGTTAACAAACTCACGAGTACCTGCGTGGTCTTTTTCTAGTGCTGTTACGATGCCTTCATCAGCTGCAGCAAGCGATTTCTTCTCGATTTTGTCGTAGATAGGGCGTGCTTCTGATTGGCCTTTAACGACTTCCCACTTACCGTCTTTTTGTGCAAGTGTTAGATCCATAACACCAACGTGGCTACCCCAACGACCAGGCATTACCGCCGCAACGCCGTTCATTGTGCCCGTTTCGTTGTCGATGCCTTGGATGTCATCAAAACCTTTGCCTGGGAACACAGCGTGAGAGTGGCCGAATGCGATTGCATCAATGCCGTCTACTTCAGATAGGTAGAACGTTGAGTTTTCTTCGCCATTTTTGTATGGGTCAGTTGATACGCCTGAGTGAGGGATAGCAACGATAACTTCAGCGCCTTCCGCTTTCATTTGAGGCACTAACTCGTTAGCTGTCTCAATGATATCGCGAGCGATTACTTTACCTTCAAGGTTCTTCTTATCCCACGTCATGATTTGTGGTGGAACGAAACCGATGTAGCCGACTTTTACTTCATGCTCTACGCCTGCAGTATCTTCAAACGTGTGCGTCTTGATGATGTAAGGTGTGAAGTAGTGTTCTTTGGTTTTTGCGTCGTAAACGTTAGCACTGATGTACGGGAAATCAGCGTCGTTGATTGACTCTTCTAGGAAATCAAGACCGTAGTTGAATTCGTGGTTACCTAGGTTTGCAGCGTCGTAGCTTAGCTGGTTCATAGCTTTGTATGCAGGGTGAACTTCACCCGCTTCGATGCCTTTGTCTGCCATGTAGTCACCCATTGGGCTACCTTGCAGCAAGTCACCGTTATCAACTAATACGCTGTTGGTTACTTCGCTTTGAGCTTCTTTTACTAGAGTTGCAGTACGTGCTAAGCCAATTTTTTTCGATGGCTTGTCTTTGTAGTAGTCGTAATCCATTAGGTTGGTATGGATATCCGTTGTCTCTACGACACGTAATTTAATCACTTCATCGGTATCTGGTGTTGTTGTGCAGCCTGCTAAAGTCAAACCAAGACCCGCAAGTACAGCCAATGACAAAGGTTTCATTGCAACTTTCATTTTGTAGCTCCAAAGTGGATAGTAGAAAATTCGTTGCGTAATGTAACAAAACCGAATGAAACAATGATTACAACGAATGTTAATTCGTGACTTAGATCGATTACTTTATGGTGTTCTGCAAGACGCCTCCCAAAGCTGCTCAATCAATGCGCAACTGATATCGATAATATTAGTCCATTCATTTCACCTGCTTATCGGTAAATTCAATCCCTTATCAGCTTTTCGAATAAAAAATGAAATTTTAGAATTTCCAGTAATATGAGAGGCTCGTCATAATGCCTATATCAAGGACGTATCAGGCAGATGAATAGCAAGGATAGCTCAAAACGAAGCTTCTGTTTTCTTCTAGTGCCAATACTCCCATTCACTCAAGTGGATGAGTTAAATCCCTTGCTTGGCAAGACCAAGTAATGAATTGCTCGTAACGCGAGCCTTAAAGGAAGCACTGAAATGGACCAAGAACGTTTAACCCACCTAAAACAGCTCGAAGCGGAAAGTATTCATATTATCCGTGAAGTAGCGGCTGAGTTTGATAACCCAGTGATGATGTACTCCATCGGAAAAGATTCTTCTGTGATGCTTCATTTAGCTCGCAAAGCGTTTTATCCAGGCAAGATTCCATTCCCGCTATTGCATGTAGATACGGATTGGAAATTCCGCGAGATGATTGAGTTTCGTGATCGTACGGCTAAAAAGTACGGCTTCGACCTTTTAGTACATAAGAACCCAGAAGGTATTGAGATGGGTTGTAGCCCATTTGTACATGGTTCTTCGAAGCACACTGACATCATGAAAACACAGGGCCTTAAGCAGGCGTTAAACAAGTATGGGTTCGATGCGGCTTTTGGTGGTGCGCGTCGTGATGAAGAAAAATCTCGTGCGAAAGAACGTGTTTATTCTTTCCGTGATAAGAACCATACGTGGGATCCAAAAAACCAGCGTCCAGAGCTTTGGCACACCTACAACGGTCAGGTTAATAAGGGCGAAAGCATTCGTGTCTTCCCGCTATCTAATTGGACTGAGCTCGATATCTGGCAATACATCTACCTAGAGAGCATCGATATTGTTCCACTTTACCTTTCAGACAAACGCCCTGTAGTTGAGCGTGATGGCATGCTGATCATGGTTGATGATGACCGTATGGAGTTGCAAGAAGGTGAAGTGATTGAAGAGAAAAGCGTTCGTTTTCGTACTTTAGGCTGTTACCCATTAACCGGAGCGGTTGAATCTGAGGCGAATACGCTAACAGGCATTATTGAAGAAATGCTGGTGGCGACGTCTAGTGAGCGTCAAGGTCGAGCGATTGACCATGATCAGTCGGGCTCTATGGAGCTGAAAAAGCGCCAAGGTTATTTCTAAGAATCTAAGGAAAGAAAAATGAATAGTGCAGTAGAAGCCGAATTGGCTGAACTAGGGATTGAAGGTTATCTAAGTCAGCATCAGCATAAATCTATGCTTAGATTTTTAACTTGTGGCTCGGTAGATGACGGTAAAAGTACGCTAATCGGTCGCTTACTCCATGATACAAAACAGATTTATGAAGATCAGCTAGCGGCGGTTCACTCGGATAGCCAACGAGTGGGAACGACAGGTGAGAAACCTGATTTGGCACTGCTTGTTGATGGTCTGCAGGCTGAGCGTGAGCAAGGGATCACGATCGATGTGGCTTACCGCTACTTCTCGACTCAAAAACGTAAGTTCATTATTGCTGATACTCCTGGGCATGAGCAGTATACGCGCAACATGGCAACAGGCGCTTCAACGTGTGATCTGGCGGTGATCTTGATTGATGCTCGTAAGGGCGTTCTGGATCAAACACGTCGTCACTCGTTTATCTCTAACCTGCTTGGTTTGAAGCATTTCATCGTTGCTGTAAACAAGATGGATCTCGTGGATTACGCGCAAGATCGTTTTGAAGAAATTCGCGATGAATACCTAGAGTTTGCAGAAAACCTAGAAGGCGAAACCAATATTCAGATCTTGCCAGTATCGGCACTTGAAGGTATTAACGTTGCTGCGCCAAGCAAAGAGCTTGCATGGTTCGAAGGCCCATCTCTGCTAGAAGTGTTAGAGAACGTCGACATTGACCAAAAGCGTTCGGCAGGTGAATTCCGATTCCCAGTTCAGTACGTCAATCGTCCTAACTTAGACTTCCGCGGTTTTGCTGGCACCGTTGCCTCTGGCCGTGTCAGTGTCGGTGATGAAATCAAGGCGCTGCCGTCGGGTAAAACCTCTAAGGTTGCACGCATTGTAACTTTTGATGGTGATTTGGAGTCTGCGCAAGCGGGCTTGGCAGTAACACTGACCCTTGAAGATGAGATTGATATCAGTCGTGGTGATTTGATTGTGCTAGAAAACGCGCAGATTGAATCCACTAACCACGTATTGGCTGACATCGTGTGGATGACAGAGCAACCATTGCAACCGGGCAAAGCTTACGACATCAAGATCGCAGGCAAGAAAACCGTTGGTCAGGTTGAAACGGTTCGTCACCAATACGACATCAACAACCTATCGACTCACGCTGTCGATGAGTTGCCATTGAATGGTATTGGTTTGTGTGAATGGTCATTGAACGAGACTGTCGCGCTGGATAAATACCGTGAAAGTGCCGATACCGGTGGCTTCATCGTTATCGACCGACTAACCAACGTGACGGTTGGCGCGGGTTTGATTCGAGACCGTTTGGACTCTGTTGAACAGCAAGTCGGTAACTTCTCTGCATTTGAACTTGAGTTCAACGCATTGGTTCGCAAACATTTCCCTCATTGGGATGCCAAAGATCTAAGCCAACTACTGAAGTCATAAACGACCAAGTAACAGCTTATTGAATCAGGCGGAAACCGATCGTTTCCGCCATAAAGGACGGGTATATGTGGCAACAAGGATTTGTATTAGCGATTTTGCTCGGCATCATTACTTGCCTGCTCGTTACCCGTATTAAGCCAAGCTTTATCTTTGCTGGCGCGGCGTTTATTGCTTTTATGGCTGGCATGATCGACTTGTCGAGCTTGGCTAATAACTTCACTAACTCCTCGTTACTGACTTTAATTCTTCTGATCCTCGCATCAAGTGCGTTGGAGAAAACTCGCTTAATCAGCTGGGTTAGCCGCAATATCTCTGAAGGTAGGCTAGGTACCGTGGTTGCGAAGTTGGGTATTTCTACAGCGTTACTTTCTTCTTTTACTAATAACACCGCGGTGGTTGTTTCTTTGATCGGGGCGATCAAACGTAATCAACAGCACGCGCCGTCTAAGTTACTTATCCCTTTGTCATACGCTGCCATCTTAGGTGGCACCCTGACATTGATCGGCACATCAACCAACTTGATCATCAATAGCTTTGTTGAAGATGCCGGATTGCCGAGCTTAAACTTTTTCACACCCACCTTGATCGGTTTAGCTGTTTTGATCGGCGGCGTGTTGATCCTTATTCCTCTTAGCTATTTTTTACCCAGCTACGATGATGGTTCTCAAGATGATCTGCCTTACTTTTTAGAAGCCAGAGTGGAGCCGGGCTCACCGTTAGTTGGTCGCAGCGTAAGTGAAAACAACCTCAGAGCATTGAGAAAACTGTTCTTAGCGGAAGTGATTCGAGACGGTAAGACCACCGCATCTATTGACCCTGATTTTATTCTTCAAGCTCGCGACCGATTGCTGTTTTGTGGTGATGTAGAGAGTGTTGCAACACTGCAAGAAATCCAAGGTTTAACCCTGTTTGGTCAGCATCATTTGAATGGCCAGAGCTTTGTTGAAGTGGTGGTGAGTTCGTCGGCAAGCTTCTGTAACAAAACCCTGAAAACCAGCCAATTTAGAGATCGTTTCGATGCGGTTGTGGTTGCTATTCGTCGTGGCCATGAACGCCTAGAAGGTGGGCTAGGGAATATCACATTGACCGCTGGTGATACCTTGATTTTGGTTCCAGGTAAACGCTTTGAAGAACAGCGCCAACAACACAACAAAGAGTTTGTGTTGATGAATGACTTAGATTCGAGTGCCAAGCTTGATGCCGACAAATCGACGTTCGTGTTGCTCGGCTTTGCTAGCGTGATTGGTTTAGCCCTTATCGATGCAGTACCTATTATCAAAGGCTTAGCTGGTTTTCTACTGTTGCTGGTGGCATTTGGCGTGGTGCAACTGGGTGAGCTCCGCCGCCGTTTCCCAGTCGATATTGTGGTGATCGTGGGCTCTGCACTTTCTATTGCTCAACTGATGATTTCATCGGGTTTATCTGAGCGGATGGGGCTGATGTTTATGGAGGCGTTTAATGGCTGGGGCGTATTCGGTGCGTTAGTTGCTACCTACTTTATGACTTTGGTTTTGACAGAGCTGGTGACCAATAATGCGGCTGCAGCACTCTCATTTCCGATTGGCTACAGTATGGCAGTAGGTTATGGCGTTGACCCTATGCCGTTCATCATGGCGGTACTGTTTGGTGCCAGTGCCAGTTTTATCTCTCCATACGGCTACCAAACCAACTTACTTGTTTATAGCGTAGGTAATTACCATTTAACGGATTATCTGCGTATCGGCATTCCAATCTCGATTGTATATTCGGGCTTGGTGCTGACCCTAATTCCTTATTTTTTCCCATTTTAATGCTGTTTATTTAAAGGACTAATTATGACCGCAGTACTCAAACCCAAAGATGAGAATGTTGTGTGGCATCAACACTCGATTGATAAAACATTTCGCGCGGATCTGAAATCACAAAAGCCAGCCGTGCTCTGGTTCACGGGGTTGTCTGGTTCTGGTAAATCGACAGTCGCTGGAGCATTAGAAAATCGTTTGGCACAGCTTGGTTACCATACTTATTTATTGGATGGTGACAATGTACGTCATGGCTTATGTAGCGACCTTGGCTTCTCTGAGCAAGATCGTCGAGAGAACATCCGTCGTATTGGTGAGCTTGCTAAATTGATGGCAGATGCAGGCTTGATCGTGTTGTCAGCCTTTATTTCTCCGCATCAAGCTGAAAGGCAACTCGTGAGAGATTTATTGCCGGAAGGTGAGTTTCTTGAGGTGTTCGTCAATACGCCATTAGAGGTTTGCGAACAGCGTGATCCTAAAGGTCTGTATAAGAAAGCACGTGCCGGAGAAATCCCGAACTTCACAGGTATTAGTTCAGTGTACGAAGCGCCTCTGAGCCCTGAGATTGATCTACCTGCAGGTGAGAAGACACTCGATGAATTGGTCGAACTGTGTATTGATGCGTTGGAGAAGCGAAATATTTTAGCCAATTGAGATCGTTGGTACGACTAAGGCTGTTCACTTACTTATCGACTTATTCATGACTGATAAGTAGTGCAGCCTTAGTTTACCGAGACAAGAAACCTATCCTCTAGATTCTCTTTATTCCTCTTAATACTTCACTTCTTACACCGTCTATTTTAGCTCCGTCGAGTGTCTAGACGGTGTAATTTACGCTGCTTTTCACTTCTGTCTGTACTGTGAATTTCTGGCTCAATAGTGCAATCAGTTGATCGTAATACTGCGTGTTTGGCTTGTTACCGAGCAAGGTACAAAGCTCATTGCCTGTAGGGCTGAATCGGTAGTAAACCAGCTTCACGCCTTTTGATAATGGTGCCAGTGACATGCTCTTACCTTGATAGGTTAGGTGCAGGGCTGGATCGAAATCAATCTCTCCGGATTCTAATTCTGTGCCCAGAATAATCCCGAGCTCTATCAAGTGGAGCAAGCTGGAGTAGGGCAGGTTGTGCCCACCAAGGTTGATGGTGTTGGTGGTGTCCCTTTTGCCAAAGTTGAATAGCCCAGCATGAGATTTAAAGCCGAGTAAGAGCTTTCTGCTGTTATCGCTACCAAAACTGCAGCCTAATGAAGCTGCTCTTTGTAAGGTCAGTGCTTCCTTTGGCGTCATGTCTTTTAAGATTTGCAGTGCCTTCATCGACGTCGAGCCTGGGTTGGTGACTTCTCGTTTCAGTACTTGAGCCCATAGCCTCTGCATCGATGTATTGTGGATCTCTTGTGCCATGTCGAAGAAACGGTATAACCAGTCCTGATCCGGGTCTCCAGCCGCTTCATCCTTACATGAAGAGTGCGCCAACTTTAGAATCTGTTCTAGGTTCTTTTGGCGAAGCTCTCTACGTTTTTTCTCTCGCAATAGTGCCCGTTCGATAAGCGTACTCTCAGCTTTATCCTTTGGCTTGGCACTATGACTAATTAAGGAATCGAGGCCGAAGCTTTGTGCGATGTGCAGCATTCTGCTGGCACTGTCGGCAATATGAGGCTTTTTCTCATGCTTATGCTGTGTGTCGCTAGCATGCTCAATGATCACTGGCTGTTTGGTTTTTGACATAAGAGTACCGTTAGGAGACGACTCAAAACCAATCGTAGTAAATAATTGCTCAGCCTAGCTTGTTAAAACGCTTGATAACTGAGCTACAATTTTTGATTGTAGAATAACTACTTATCAAAAAGCTCCGCCTTGTTCTCAAGGCTTTTTCCTACGCTATTTCTGAACACTTACTTATTGTGATTGGTATAACTGTCTAAAATGTAACTCTTTATCTTATTGGTGGCTAGATTTTGCGAGCATAGTTGAAGGTTTCAACAAAATTTTACTTTTGTTAATGATAATAAAATGTTAAATTTGTTGTAATTCTCAAGGAGGAGTTATGAATCAAGTCAATGATAACAAGCTGAAGAAACAGCTTAGTATAGGGTTATTACTCGCGATTTATGTCGCTGTTCTAGCTTACTTATCTAATTACATCGCGTAATTCAGAAGAAAATTATCGTTATTAAACTGTTATTGAATGATCACACTCGTTCAGTGACGGCAGCTCATCCTTGAGCCACCCTTCTAATGACTACATGTCGTCATACTCTTCAATCGCAGTACCTTCAATAAGATAACCGGTTTGCGCTAAGTCATGGCTGATTGACTCAGTTTTCAGCGTTCCGACCAAATAGATCACATCCCATAACTGCTGTATTGGTGCACCTTTCGGGAACTTCACGTAGATGATTTGGTTCGGTGGCGGCGGTGGCACGTGGATACATGCGCCAAAGTACGGTACCAGCAGAAACTCAGTGATCATATTCTCATCACCTTCCAATGGAATCACAAAGCCAGGAATCTTCACTGTGCTGCCATTCAGCTCTGGGCGAACAGCACCAAGTGTCGATTGTTGAGGTTTGTCCATACTATTGTGGTCAACCATCGGCATACCAAATGAATCTAGCTGAGCACGTTCTGATTCTGGAATCAAATCAATCCATTCAAGTGTTAATACCGATTCGTCATTCTGAGTGGTTTCAGCGTGAGCTGTACTGATAAATGGGAACAGAAGTAGCCCAAGTATCAGTAGGAATTTGCGTTGCATCGTAGGTTCCTATTTTAGATTCGAATCGTCATGCCATCAGACAATGACTGGCGGTAAGCCCTGAAAGCGGGAATAAAGCCGATAATGATTCCAGCAACTTGTACCAGCATAAGCAGTTTCCACTCATGCGGTGTGATTGCGGATATCGATATGTTGATACCATAACTTTGTTGCACAATAGGAGCAACCACTGCGATCAGCGTAAACAATACTGCAACACCTAATGTAATGCCAAGGAAGGTTAGCGCACTGGCTTCACTGATCAGTAAACCAAACACATGACGAGGTCTTGCGCCCATCGCACGTAGGATAGCCATCTCTCGGCGCCTTTCTTGCAAGCTAGTGAGTAGGCTACTGAGCATGCCCAATAAACCGGCGACGACAACAAACCCTGAAACAATCAGTAGTGCTTGTTCTGCTACAGCCATCATTCCCCACAATTCGTGAAGCGCAATGCCCGGCATAATGGCGCTTAAAGGTTCTTGGCGGTAGTTATTGATTTCTCGTTGCAGTGCGAAGGTTTGAATCTTCGAATTCAGCCCGAGCATCATCGCGGTAATCTGCTTCGGTTGGAAATCAAAAGTCTTTAAGGTTTCGGCATCCGGCATATGTCCTAGGTTAGCACCTGACTCCCAGCCAACATGAATCGCTTCAATAGCCTCTAACGAAACGTGTACGGTTTTATCTACTGGTGTCCCGGTTGGCGCGAGTATTCCCACAATTTTGAAGGGCAGATTATCGTGACGGCTAAACGCAACATCACTGATACCGTGCGCAAGAATGATTTGATCACCGATTTTGTAATCTAGCTTCTTCGCAACATCGGCACCAATCACTACATCAAATAGCTGTTCAAATTCTTTACCTTGTTGGAAAGTAAGTAATTGCTTACTTCCATAGCGATAGTTTTCAAAGTAACTATGATTTGTACCCATCACACGGAAGCCTTTGTGTGAATCGCCCAATGATATTGGTATCGCCCACTTTACTGCGTTGTGCTGGCTAAATTCTTCATAGCTTTTCCAGTCTATGTTGTTGGTCGCATTACCGATTCTGAATACTGAGTAAAGCAGCAGGTTGACCTGACCAGAACGGCCACCAACGATAAGGTCAGTACCTGAAATCGTATTGGCGAAGCTGCTTTTTGCTTCGGTTCTAACGCGTTCTACGCCGAGCAAGAGAATGACAGATACCGCCACCGTGAGAATGGTGAGAATAGCCGTGGCTTTACGGTTGAGTACGCTTTTTAAGGCTAAGTGAGTAATTACTTTCATACGACAACCTTAGCTTGGTTAACGGTTTTTAAATCTATGGTTCGAGTAAATAATTTTTCTAGTGTTGGATCATGGCTAACAAAGATAAGAGTAGAACCTGCCTGGTTGGCTTGTTCTAACAACAGTTCGATAAAAGCTTCTCGGTTGTCATGGTCCAAAGCCGAGGTTGGCTCGTCGGCAATAATGATTTTGGGTTGGCCGATCAAAGCACGAGCGGCAGCAACACGTTGTTGTTGACCGATGCTTAACTCGGTAACGGGCTTGTCCATTAAAGCTTGAGGTAGTTTTAATCTGAGTAACAACTCTCGAGCCGTCTCTTGTAAGCTTTTCTGGCTTTCAGCGACTTGCTGTTTACGTATCTGTGAAAACTGGCAAGGAAGCGTCACGTTATCGATAACTGATAGATAAGGAAGCAGGTTAAATTGTTGGAAAATATAACCAATATGATCGGCTCTGAATTTATCTCTTTGACGAGGTGTAAGCTGAGTGAGGTCTTGATCAAGGATAGAGACTTCTCCTTGCTCAGCTTGGTTGATTCCGGTCAGTAGCCCTAACAAAGTTGATTTTCCACAACCACTTGGCCCTTTAATAAAAAGGTGCTCTTGGGCTTGGATGTGAAGAGAGGGGATCTCTAGCGTTGGTGGTAATTCAGGCTTCCAACGAAAGCTGATATTTTCGAGTTTGACCACAAGTGATGAACTGTCAGAAGACATGCTAGCTCCAATAATTAAAGCGGTGTATCTACTGGACAGTAATTTGAAACATAAATTCCCAGGAACACACCGATTTGAACAGCCAAGTAAGCGATGACTTACCTGGCTGTTTATTTTACGTTTAATCCGATCTAGGAGTGATTAGAATCGGAAACTAATACGCTCTGCGTTAAGCACTTCTTGTACTTGAGCTGTGTCTGTTAGTAGGTTCACCGTCATTTTTTCAGTGTTGCTGAACTTAGAGAACCACTGAGTGCTAACTGTGTCTAGCTTAGCAACATCTGAACATTCATAGTGGTACTCAACAGTGAACTCACCGTGGCCACCTTCTGAGTGATCGTGGTGGTCGTGACCTTCGTGGTCATCATGATCGTGCTCAGCGTGCTCAGCGTGCTCAGCGTGCTCAGCGTGGTCATGGTCTTTGTGGTCATCATGATCGTGTTCAGCGT
>NZ_JBFRTR010000017.1:38605-51996 GCF_041474215.1 Vibrio sp. 10N.222.52.C12 | reverse complement strand
CATGATCGTGTTCAGCGTGATCATGGTCTTTGTGGGCGCCATAACCGTGTTCCGCATGGTCATGGCCTTCATGGTCGTCATGACCACCTTCTAAGGTGTTTGCTACTGACTTGAACTTCAGAGTACAACTCGCATTGTTAAAACTAAACAGCTCTTCTGGCTTGTTTAATTGTGCGATAGCCTGTTCAAACACTTTCTTCTGTTCTGCAGTTTTTGGAGCATGTTCAAACCCAACCACATCTGCGCCTGGAGCTGTTACTTCAACAAGCAATTCTTGCCCATCTTGCGCGATGTTTACTTCAACTTGGCCATGTACGTGTGCATCATGAGAGCGGAATTCTTCGTTAGCTAGAGCATTTGTAGAGACAGTCATGCCGATAACAACGGCTAAAAAAGTAGGTTTCATGTTTTTTCCTGAATAAAGGTTAATTAAAAAGTAGTGGTAATTAAGCGATATTTACAGGAGGTGAGCGTGCCAAATAAGCGAAATATAGCCGCTGTAGTGAAGTTACTGACTCTGTAATAGCGACAGTAAATTCCGAATGGAACTCTGGAATCTGTGGTAGTGAGTGCGCTGTGATGAACTGATTAAGCGAAAACAGCTCACAATGGTGTGAGGTGTGGTGCTCTGGTGCGATATCCACAATGTGTGTTGCGGCTAACACGCTTAACATGAGCATAAGCCCAAGCAAGAAGCCTGTTTTGCGTTTCACATTGTTGGGTGTGTTTTGCCACATCAGGATGATTAACCACAGAATTAAAAAAAGGATACTGTTATAATATAACAATATCCTTTGGTTAGGTCTCGAAAAAGACGCGAATATCTTATTAAAGGCTTGCTTTAATCAACTCAATGACTTGAGTGACTTCTGATTCGTTTAATGCACCTTCTTTTACAAACAAGATTTTACCTTGATTGTCTTGAACGATAATCGCTGAGCTTTCTTCTTTTAGAGCCCATGTTGACGCAACGGCGCCGTCTTCATCTAGGACCATAGAAGACCATGGAAATTCTTCTTTGCTGCTTTCGGCAGACGACTTAACAAAAGACCCAGTACCCCAAATCGCATCATCTTGGTTGATGATAGTGGTGGTTTGGTAGCTGTCTTCTGAGAATTTCGATGCGGTAATGGCTGCCATCAGTGGTGCGTTGAGCTCTTTAGAGCTGCTGCGGCCAGCGATAGCTTGAACGACGCGAACTTTACCTAGAAGAGCATTGGTTGCCCAAGCTTGATATCCAGTATTTCCGTCGTTTAGAACAATCTCACCATAGTTACTCACATCAACGGCAGGCAGGGTAGCGCCTACTGATAGGTTGTGAGCATTGGCGAAGAGTGGAGAGGCTGCGGCTAGAAAAGCCAGTAGAGTTTTGTTTTTCATTATATTTTTGTTCCGCTTATTGGTTTGCACAGGAAGTATAATATGAAATTTGAAAAATGCCTCTTTAACTTTTTTATCGTACGACGTAGAAAGAAGTTGCAGGCTTGTTACCAAAAGGTATAATGCATCAATATCAAGATGAACAATAGATTATCTTGCTGTTTGCTAAAGGAATTAGCGATTAAATGTGCTTTGAACAGCGACGCTGTTCAGGTATGTGACTGTAGTACTCAAATGGAATTGAGGTTGTATTATGTTAAGAAAATTTTCTACTTACCGTCCACGTCAGGTGGCGCGTTTCGTTAAAGTCCTGTTCAAAGGCCAATTTGCTATTGAAGGTGTTGGAGAGTTTCGCTTCGACCAAGGCAAGGTGCTACTTCCTGAAGTTTCAGACAAACAAAAGCTCACTATTTTTAAAGAAGTTAACGGCACCATTGCTGCGTTGCCGGTGTAACTGAGCTTTATCGATTTGTCTTGCACCGAATAGATTAACAATGAAAAGGGCTTCCTGATGGAAGCCCTTTTTTAATGCGTGTCGTTCACGATGGTATGTCGAACGGCACCTTATTGTGGAGGGAAGCACACACCTGTTCCACCCAACCCGCAATACCCATTCGGATTTTTAGCTAGGTATTGCTGGTGGTAGGTTTCTGCGAAAAAATATTTTCCAGCAGGCAGAACTTCCGTCGTGATCTCGTTGCCTAAAGATTCAGTCATTGCTCGTTGATATTCACGTTTAGAGTGCTCAGCGATAGATTGTTGTTCTTCACTGAAGGTGTAAATCGCAGAACGGTACTGAGTCCCTAAATCGTTGCCTTGGCGCATCCCTTGAGTTGGGTCATGACGCTCCCAAAAGGTTTCAAGTATTCGAGCTAGAGAGGTTTGTTCACTATCAAATATGACACGAACGACCTCGGTATGGCCGGTTTGCCCAGTACATACTTGTTCATAAGTGGGATTAACTGTGTATCCGCCAGCGTAACCAACGGATGTTGAAATAACGCCATCCAATTGCCAAAACAAACGCTCAGCTCCCCAGAAGCACCCCATACCAAACAGGACTTCTTGTTGAGAGCCCGTGGGTGCATCGAGCAGGTCGGTTTGATTGACGAAATGGCGCTCAGTGATTCGAATTGGGTCAGCATTTCCCGGTAGTGCGGTTGCTGCAGAAACCAGTTGTTGTTTGTTTAGCATGTTATATTCCTTTTCGCATACGTTTACCGCGCTGGCTTTTATTTAACGTGGGTTCATATTAACTGTTGGTCAATATTGAATAAGTCTTTAAATTAGACCGTGTTATTCCAGGATTTATTACAGACTCAATGCCTATTTAGCGGTATTATTTCTTTTCACTTATTAACGTATTGATAACTTCTTCACCAATTAAACATGATAAGAAAAACTTTACCAGTTCTGATTGGCACTCTATTGTCATCGACGCTCACTTTCGCTGACGTTTCCCTTGAAATCAAAGGGCTAGATGGAGCGCTTGAGGATAATGTTGATGCTTATCTGAGTGCGATCCCTGAAGAAGAGTATTCGGTTTCACTAAGATTCCAATCCCGCTTGGAATCTATGATTAAAGAAGCCCTGAATGCGTTAGGCTACTACCACCCTAAAATCACATTTACTCACTCCGAAGATGATACCGAAATGACCGTTACGGTTGAGCCGGGAGAGCCTGTTGTTATTTATACTTCAGATATCGTTCTAACTGGTGAAGCCAAGGATGACCCAGACTTTTTAGCCTTGATAGCGAAGAGTAGCTTGTCTAAAGGTTCGACTCTGAATCATGGTAATTATGACTCTTTGAAATCGTCGATCCGCAACCTTGGCTTAGCGAAAGGCTACTTCGATGGTGCTTATGATCTTAGTAAGCTAGAAGTCGCTCCTGAATTGAACCGCGCTTATGTTCGTCTTCATTATAACAGTGGTATCCGCTATCACTTTGGTACTACTCAGGTTACTGGTAGCCAGATAGAAGAAGATAAGGTGCAGTCACTTAAACCATTTGAGGATGGCGAACCTTACTCAATCACCAAAGTCGGTGAGTACAACCAAAACCTGTCCAATACGGATTGGTTCTCCTCGGTATTTGTTGAACCAGATTTAAGCCAGTTAGGCGAAGGCCGAGAGATCCCGATGAAGGTTAGCCTTGCTCCGCAAGCTCGTAACCAAATCGAAACGGGTATCGGTGTATCCACCGACCTTGGCGTAAAAGGCACTCTGAAGTGGAAAAAACCTTGGGTTAATGAACAAGGCCATAGCTTCAATAGCAGCCTGTCGATTTCTAAACCTGAACAGACGATTACCGCTACCTATAAAATCCCTCTGGATGACGTGCTGAACGACTACTATCAAGTTAAGTACGGTATGAAAAACTTGGATAATCGTGATACCAAGAGTTTGGAGTCAAACTTAGCGCTAGAAAGATATTGGCGACTGGATAACGGTTGGCAACGCACGGTCTTCATTCGATACTTGGTCGAAAACTATGAGCAAGGTTTGCAGGATGATTTAGCGCAATTTGTGCTGCCGGGTATCTCTTTCTCACGCACTCGAACGCGAGGCGGTTCGATGCCGATGTGGGGCGATAAACAAACCATTATGGTTGAAGCGGGTGATGATACCTTGTTATCTGAAACTAAGGTTGTTCGTTTTCAAGGTCAAACCGCTTGGATTCGAAGCATTGGCGACAATCACCGAGGCTTAACTCGACTTCAATTTGGCGGCAACTTTGCCGACGAGTTTGATAAGCTATCTCCCTCCCTAAGATTCTTTGCTGGTGGTGACAATAGCATTCGTGGTTATGGTTATGAGTCGATCTCTCCTCGAGATGAAAGTGGCGCACTAACGGGTGCCAAATTCATTGCAACCAGCTCGTTTGAATACCAATACCGCTTGGTTGGAAACTGGTGGGGCGCAGCATTCTACGACATTGGTGATGCCTTCAATGATAAACCTGAATGGAAACATGGTACCGGCGTCGGGGTTCGTTGGGCGTCGCCCGTCGGCCCTGTGAGCTTAGATTTTGCTTGGGGTCTAGATGCAGCAAAAGGTGATGAGTTCCAGTTACACTTTAGTTTAGGGCCAGAATTATGATCAAAGTGATGGGCAAGTGCATCAAGTGGACGTCGATCTCATTGACGTCTATTTTGCTGTTGTTGATAGCCTTGCTAGGTTTTGTTTTGTTCACCAATCCAGGGTTGAACACTGTGTTGTGGGGCGCTGAAAAAGCGTTGCCACAGCTTAAAGTGGAAAGCACTAAAGGGGCTCTGTTCCCGAGCTTTACGCTTAATAATGTTCAGTTTAAAGATGAGAGCCTGCATATAGACACCAAAGTTCAAAAGCTGAACTTGGCGATTAATCCTCGCTGTCTGCTCGACCCTAAGTTGTGTGTCGATCGTTTAGCGATTCAAGGATTGGACTTCGCATTTACTGAACTGCCTCCGGCCTCTACAGAAGAAACAGAACCTACTCCGCCCGTAACATCGGTAAAAACACCGTTGCCAATCGTAATCAACCGTATCGCTTTGTCTGATATCAAGTTGAATATCTTAGGGCATGAAATTGAATGGAGCTTGTTCTCTACGGCTTTGAGTATGCAGGGCGAAAAGCTAACGGTATCGCCAACCTTATTCAATGATCTTAAGGTTAAACTCGCTGAGTCGACAGAAGAACCGCAAGCAGAAAAGGTTGAGCCAAAAGCTGCCGTTAAAACGGCTATCGAATTGCCGGAAGTCTGGATTCCTCTGCAGGTTGTGTTGGAGCGTTTTGACCTCAACCGTTTCACCTTAGAACAAGAAACACCAATCGTTGTTAACCACCTTGGGCTAGAAGCTCGCGCGGGCAAACACACGGTTGATGTTTCAACTCTCGAACTCGATATGCCACAAGCAAGCGCCAATCTAACCACGAAGGTTGAGCTCAAGGGCGGTTACCCGCTAGAACTTTCTTTGGATGCGTTGGTGAAAGAAACCGACCTTGTTGGGCAGAAGTTGTCTCTGAAAGCACAAGGCAGCGTGGCTAAGCTAAACCTAGACTCCCAATTTTCTGAGCTGATTGAGGCAAAGTTGTCTGGGGATATTCAACCCTTAGAACCGACTCTGCCATTTGACCTTCTTTTAGAGGGCGGACAAGCACAGTGGCCCCTTACCGGAAAAAGCGATTACCAAGCGACAATTGAGCAATTTAAAGCTGATGGCTCACTAGATGGTTTTAATGTTCTTCTTAAAGGTGAAGCCGATGGTAAGGAAATCCCTGAATTAGCCATCGATCTACAGGGTAAAGGCACGACGGAACAAATTGATCTCGAGCGTCTAAAGCTCAACACGCTAGGCGGTGAGCTTAACGGTGTCGTTAAAGCGAACTGGAAGAGTCTCGTTAACTGGCAAGCTGACGTGACACTCAAAGATATTCAACCGGGTCTGCAGTGGCCAGAAGCTGAGGGCAACATTAGTGGAAACATCGTCACCTCAGGTGAGTTGACGGAAGCGGGCGGCTGGGCGATTGAACTGCCTAAATTGGATATTGAAGGGATCTTGCGAGAATACCCTCTGGATATCGAAGGTCAGTTGTCAGCGTCGGATCGCAGCGCGAGCGGTGAACCAAAACTGAAAACCAGTGGTTTGAGCTTAGCTCACGGTGTTAACTCGATTAAGGCTCAGGGTGAGCTTGATAAGAAATGGGACATGGGTGTTGAGATTCACTTCCCTGAGCTTGTAAAAAGCGTCCCTGATTTGAAAGGTAAAGTGATTGGTAACATCCAGCTCAGTGGTCCAACGAAAAAGCCTGAAGTCGATCTCGCTCTAAATGTGGATAAGGTAGATTGGAATAACGAAGCAACACTAGAATCCTTGTCGCTTAATGGTTCTGTGGTTCCTCTGCCATTGCCTGAAGCTCAAGCTGATCTTGAATTAAAAGCTAACAACCTAACCTATCAAGATCAGAGCGTAAAAAGCATTGATCTCACGGTGAGTGGTGGTGAGAAGAAACACACAGTGACACTTGATGTGATATCCGACATCGTGTCTACAAGCTTAGCTATTTCCGGAGAGTTGATTCAAAAGCCTTCTCTTATTTGGTATGGATCGTTAGACAGAGTCAAAATCACTACTCAGCAAGGTCCTTGGGTGTTAGATCAACCTGTCGCGATAAATGCGGATGTTGATAAACAGTTTGCCGATGTTCAAGCGCACTGTTGGAAACAATCGGGTTCGAGCGTGTGTTTGGATGAAGACGTTCGTGTCGGAAAATCGGGTGAGGCCAAAGTAGCCATCAATCAATTCGATTTCGAGCAGATTAAAGCCTTTGTGCCTAAAGAGACGCAATTACAGGGCTTAGTCAATGCGACTGCTCATGCAAAGTGGTCTGAACAAGATGAGCCTGAAGTCACGGTAAGCGTTGATATGCCGAAAGGTCAGGTTGTTCAACAAGTGGGTGAGCCAATCACACTGGGTTGGGAAAGCGTTGCATTGAATGCCCAACTGAAAGACAACAAACTGGATGCCGATTTTAAGTTGGATGTTTCCGACAATGGTGACCTGTCTGGCACGGTGTCGTTACCGGATATTCTTGCCGAAGACAAAATGGTCGATGCGGCAATTAAGCTGACCACGTTCCATCTTGATTTCTTACAACCAATTCTAGGTGAATACAGCTTATTGAAAGCCGACCTTGAGAGTGATCTTCAAGTTAAAGGCTCTCTGATGCACCCTCAAGTCTTTGGTCAATTCTCTGTTGATGGTATTCAAGTCAAAGGCGATGTTACGCCTGTTGATGTGAAAGATGGCCGCATCGACCTCGACTTTGATGGTTATAGTGCAAAACTGGATGCGAATGTCGAAACACCTGATGGTCACCTTGATATTGAGGGAACCGGAGATTGGCAAGATCTTAAAGCATGGCATTCGAACGTTAGAGTTTTCGCTGATGAGTTGATGGTTGATATCCCACCGATGGTTAAGGTGAAGGTCGTACCTGATATGACTATTGATGTCACACCAGAGCTGGCGAAAATCACCGGTGATATTGCATTACCATGGGGACGAATTGTTGTTGAAGATTTACCACCGTCAGCGGTTGGCGTCTCTTCTGATCAGGTTATTTTGAATAAAGATCTAGAGCCAGAAAACGAAGATACGATTCCATTCAATGTGATGACCAACATTAATATCTCCATTGGTGATGACTTTAAACTGTCTGCCTTCGGTCTTGAAGGTGATTTGGTCGGTAAGCTCAACGTGGCTCAAAAAGACCAAGGTCCATTTATTACAGGTGAAGTGAACATCGTCGATGGTACTTATCAATCATTCGGGCAAGACCTCTTGATCGAAGAGGGTAAGATCCTAATGAATGGACCACCGGATCAGCCATACGTAGCCATCAACGCGATTCGTAATCCTGATAATACTCAGGATGACGTGACCGCTGGTATTCGAGTGACTGGCCCTGCGACAGAGCCTACCATCGAGATTTATTCTGACCCAGCGATGCCACAAGCGAACGCACTGTCTTATATTTTGCGTGGCCAAGATATCGACGGTGAGTCGAGCGGTTCGATGACAACGACTTTAATCGGTTTGAGTTTAGCGAAGAGTGGTAAGGTTGTTGGTGAAATCGGTGAAGCCTTTGGTGTAAAGGACTTGCAACTGGATACTGCAGGCTCTGGCGATGACTCTCAAGTGACGGTAAGTGGTTACATCCTGCCTGGCTTACAGGTGAAGTATGGTGTGGGTATCTTTAACTCGTTAGGTGAGTTTACCGTTCGTTATAGATTGATGCAGGATCTCTATGTTGAAGCTGTTTCTGGCCTAGACAGTGCTGTGGATCTTCTCTATCAATTTGAGTTCGAGTAGAGCCGTATGGGAGGGCATATGCAGCATCTTGTTTTTGTCTATGGAACCTTGAGGCAAGGTCAGTCCAATCACCATTATTTGCAGGGCTGCGATTTATTAGGGCAGTTTGATACACCTAAGGAATACGCACTTTTTGATTTAGGTGCCTATCCGGCGATGATTTTGGGAAAGAAAAGTGTCGCTGGTGAGGTCTATATCATTAACGACGAAATTTTAGAGTCGCTCGATCGGCTAGAAGATGTTCCTGTTGAGTATCGTCGCGAGCAAATAGAGACTATATTTGGATTAGCATGGGTATATTTGTATCAGCTTGATCTAACAGCTAATAAAGAAATACTTTCGGGTAACTGGTGTCAGCGGAACAATGATTCCTAACTAGTTAATCACCTTACGAGACAACAAAAAGCCAGCACTGAGGTGCTGGCTTTTTAATAGCGTTAGTTTGAGAATGAAATGAGAGGGTTACTCAGGGTTCAGCTCAAGAAACTCTTCTACTTTGCGAACCATGTTTGTTGAGCCAACAAAGAAAGGTACACGTTGGTGTAGCTCAGTTGGTTTGATATCCATGATACGCTGTGCACCGTCTGATGCAATACCGCCAGCTTGCTCCATAAGGAAAGCAATAGGGTTGCATTCATAAAGCAAACGCAATTTACCTTGAGGGTGGCTCTCTGTACTTGGGTATAAGTAGATGCCGCCTTTTAGCAAGTTACGGTGGAAATCAGACACAAGAGAACCAATGTAACGTGACGTGTAAGGGCGGTTATCGCTTGGCTCGCTTTCCTGACAGTATTTGATGTACTTCTTAACACCGGTTGGGAAGCGGATGTAGTTACCTTCGTTGATCGAGTAGATCTTGCCTTCGTCTGGAATCATCATGTTTTCATGAGATAGACAGAAAGTACCCAGAGATGGATCGTAGGTGAAACCATTTACGCCAGCACCAGTTGTGTATACAAGCATGGTTGAAGAACCGTAAATCACGTAACCCGCGGCTACTTGCTTGTGCCCGGGCTGTAAGAAATCTTCTTGTGTTGGTGGTGTACCGATCGGTGATACTCGACGGTAGATAGAGAAAATTGTACCAACCGATACATTTACATCGATGTTTGATGAGCCATCTAGTGGATCCATCAGTACAACGTATTTTGCGTTTTTGTTGAGCTCTTTATTGAAGGCGACAGCTTCGTCTTCTTCTTCACTTGCAACACCACAAACTTGGTCACGGGCTTCTAGAGCCGCTTTAAATTTGTCGTTCGCGTAAAGGTCTAGCTTTTGCTGCTCTTCACCTTGCACGTTGTCTGTACCAACAGCGCCAGTGATGTCGACTAGGCCAGCCTTGTTGATCTCACGGTTAACAATTTTTGCAGCAAGTCGAATAGACGACAAAAGGGATGATAGATCACCGCTTGCATGGGGGAAGTCACTCTGTTTCTCAACAATGAACTCACCAAGGGTGCGCATCTCAGACATGTTATTTCCTTAAACTTCTCTCAATATTAGGGGGGATTTGAGCACTGTAGATTCGGCCTCTTGAGTGGGCTTTATTCATCTAGACGCTTACCTAAATTCTAAAGGTTAGATCTTTTTAATGGTAATGAACTAAGCGACACAGATCTCACTTACTATGTCGACTCAATTTGTTTTGCATTGCCGCTCGCTTTTAATCGCCATTTAATGATAATGAGTGCAAGCCGTTTTAATTAGGCACTGTTTATTTAGCCAAGCGTTTGGAAGCAATTTATGCATATTCATATCTTAGGAATTTGTGGCACCTTCATGGGTGGTGCTGCGGTATTGGCTCGTCAATTAGGTCACAAGGTTACGGGTAGTGACGCGAATGTTTACCCACCAATGAGCACCTTGTTGGAATCACAAGGGATTGAAATTATTGAAGGGTTCGACCCTAGCCAATTAGAACCAAGGCCAGATCTCGTGGTTATCGGTAACGCAATGAGCCGCGGTAATCCGTGTGTTGAGTATGTGTTGGATAACAACCTTAGATACACCTCTGGTCCTCAGTGGTTGCAAGAGTTCTTACTGCATGACCGTTGGGTGTTAGCGGTATCGGGAACGCACGGTAAGACCACGACATCAAGCATGTTGGCTTGGATCTTGGAAGACTGTGGCTATGCACCGGGCTTCTTAGTTGGCGGAGTGTTGGGTAACTTTGGTATCTCTGCTCGCCTTGGTGAAAGCATGTTCTTCGTGGTAGAAGCCGACGAATACGACAGTGCTTTTTTCGATAAACGATCTAAGTTCGTTCATTACCACCCAAGAACCTTAGTGATGAATAACCTAGAGTTTGATCATGCGGACATCTTTGACGATCTTGAAGCGATTAAGCGACAATTTCATCATTTGGTGCGTACTGTGCCAAGCAATGGTCGCATTTTCTCACCTAAGCAAGACAGCGCTATTGAAGATGTTCTAGCTCGCGGTTGCTGGAGTGAAACTGAATCGAGTGGCGAGCAAGGCGACTGGGATGCCAAGAAACTGGTCAAAGATGGCTCTCAATTTGAGGTTTACTTCCAAAATGAATGTGTTGGAACCGTAAATTGGGATTTAGTGGGCGACCACAACGTAAATAATGCTTTGATGGCGATTGCAGCTGCACGTCATGTGGGCGTGACACCTGACCTTGCTTGTGAATCACTAGCTACCTTTATTAATACTAAGCGCCGTTTGGAGTTTAAAGGCGAGGTGGCAGGTGTGTCTGTTTATGACGATTTTGCTCATCATCCAACGGCGATTGAACTTACGCTCGGGGGATTACGTAATAAGGTCGACACTAAGAAAATCATTGCCGTTTTAGAGCCTCGTTCTGCCACCATGAAACGTGGTGTGCACAAAGAAATACTGGCTGATTCGTTGAAGCAGGCGGATTCTACCTACTTATTCCAACCGGATAACATTGATTGGTCAGTTCAAGATGTTGCAGACGCTTGTCACCAACCGGCACACGTGAGTGATGACATGGATGCATTCGTTGCTAAAATTGTCTCAGAGGCACAAGCTGGCGACCAAATTTTGGTAATGAGTAATGGTGGCTTTGGTGGCATTCATCAAAAACTGTTGGATGGTTTGGCACTCAAAGGCTAACGGCATCCACGACCTTATAATTTGAAGTAATTGAGAACATGACAAAACACGATAAAGCGATAACCCTTGCTTTCACTGGCGCATCTGGTGCGCCTTATGGCCTGCGTTTACTTGAATGCCTTTTGGCAGCCGACTATCAGGTCTACTTGCTGATTTCATCGGCAGCGCGAGTGGTATTGGCGACCGAGCATGAACTTAAGTTACCTGCTGGGCCAGATGCGGCGAAACAAGCTTTGGTTAAACATCTTGGCTGCGACCCTGAAAAGCTGGTGGTGTGTGGCAAAGATGATTGGTTCTCGCCGGTTGCCTCTGGTTCAGCTGCACCGAAGCAGATGGTCGTTTGCCCATGTTCCGCGGGAAGCTTGGCTTCGATTGCACATGGATTGTCGGATAACCTGATTGAGCGAGCAGCAGACGTAGTCATGAAAGAGCGAGGACAGCTGTTGTTGGTGGTTCGTGAGACGCCATTTTCGACGCTTCATCTAGAGAACATGCATAAGCTTTCGACCATGGGCGTGACGATCATGCCTGCAGCCCCGGGTTTTTATCATCAACCTAAGTCAATTGAAGAACTGGTCGACTTTATGGTGGCGCGTATTCTAGATCACCTTGGTATCGAACAAGGTTTAGTGCCACGTTGGGGTTACGATCAACGTAATTGATCCAAACTTGATAGCTTATTGTTAAAAATCAAATTACAATTCTGAACACTCATCGGGGAGCGAACCATTCAAATAATGAATGCGAGCTGAGATCAAGCAGGTGCTTGGGACCCGTAAACCTGAACCAGATAATGCTGGCGTAGGAATTGAGTTAGGAACAACCTCTACCGTTCTCCTCCCTCAAACCTGTGCCGCTCAGACCATGGAGAGCGTCCAGTGAAATTCACATTAACTACCCTTGCTGTTACTACAGCTATTTCTTTTTCTGCCTTTGCTGCAGACAACACTTTGACTGTATACACCTATGACTCTTTTGCTGCGGATTGGGGCCCTCGTCCTGCCGTTGAAAAAGCATTCGAAGAGAAGTGTGGTTGTGATGTGAACTTTGTCGCGCTTGAAGATGGCGTGTCTATTCTTAACCGCTTGCGTCTCGAAGGCGGCAACAGCAAAGCTGACATCGTATTAGGCCTAGACAACAACCTAATGGCTGAAGCGAAAGCGACGGGCTTATTGGCTGAGCATAATGTTGATACGTCATCGGTAACGCTTCCTAATGGTTGGAACGACAGCACTTTTGTACCCTATGACTTTGGCTACTTTGCTTTTGTTTACAATAAAAAGAAACTGGAAAACCCGCCGAAGAGCTTGAAAGAACTGGTTGAGCAGCGTGATGATCTTAAGGTCATCTACCAAGATCCACGTACATCAACACCAGGCCAAGGCATGATGCTTTGGATGAAATCAGTATACGGTGATGAAGCGACAGCAGCATGGAAGAAGCTTGCTCAGAAAACAGTGACTGTAACCAAAGGCTGGTCTGAAGCTTACTCTATGTTCCTAGAAGGCGAGTCGGATTTAGTGTTGTCTTACACAACGTCTCCTGCTTACCACATTATTGCAGAGAGCGATTCTAAGTATGCAGCAGCAAGCTTCGAAGAAGGGCATTACACTCAAGTGGAAGTGGCCGCTAAAGTTAAAGGCAGTAAGAACGAGAAACTTGCTGATGAGTTTATGGCGTTTATCCTAAGTGATGAATTCCAATCGGCGATGCCAACAGGTAACTGGATGTACCCAGTGACCGATATTGAGCTTCCAAAAGGGTTCGAGCAACTTACGGTTCCTCAGAAAGCGCTAAGCTTTACACCCGAAGAAATTGCAGCTAAGCGTAAGCCATGGATTCGTGAATGGCAGAGTGCACTTACTTTTTAATTTTCTTTTAAAAAATTAGCTTTCTAACTTTCTGTATTTAAAGGTTTGTTCGATGTTAACTGAGCGAACCATTTACGGTAAAAAATCAATCTATGATAAAGAAAACACCTAAGGTAGGTATCTGGGTTGCGATACTCATTACCGCCTTCGTGGTTTCAGCAGTTGGGGCATTGCTTAGCAA
>NZ_JBFRTR010000017.1:0-37774 GCF_041474215.1 Vibrio sp. 10N.222.52.C12 | reverse complement strand
GCTTAGCAATGCCCCTTCTCTTGATATCAGCCAAGTATGGTCCGATCCCTACTATTGGCATGTAACGAAATTCAGTTTTTATCAGGCGACACTCTCAACGGTGCTGAGTGTTGGCTTTGCTATACCTATTGCTCATGCGCTGTGTCGTAGACAATTTTTTGGACGCGCTTTGTTGTTAAGGCTGTTCGCGTCGACCTTAGTCCTGCCAGTGTTAGTGGGTGTATTTGGCTTACTTGCGATCTATGGCAATAGTGGTTGGTTAGCTAAGTTTTTGGCGAACTTCGATATTGAATTGCCATTTTCCATATACGGATTGAATGGTATTTTGCTGGCGCACGTTTTCTTCAACTTGCCTTATGCCAGTCGCTTACTTCTGCAAGCGTTAGATACCGTGCCTGCCGAGCAACACAAGCTTTGTGCTCACTTGGGTATGAGTCATTGGAACAAATTCAGATGGGTTGAATGGCCTCGCTTAAGACAGCAATTGCCACATGTGTGTGGCTTAGTCTTCATGTTGTGTTTTACCAGCTTTGCTACCGTGATGGCGTTAGGCGGTGGACCCAAATCAACTACTATCGAGCTCGCTATTTATCAGGCGATTAAATTTGACTTTGACCTTCAAGCTGGTGCCTTGCTCGCGATATGGCAAATGCTGCTGTGTGGTGTGCTAGCGGTGAGCATTCAACGCCTATCGAAGCCTATTTCAGTGACGGCCAGTCAGTTGTCTGAAGAGAAATATTTGGTTAAGGACAGCTGGTGGTCAAAAGCTTGGGATAGCTTTTGGATCATCATAGTCTCAATGCTGGTATTGCCGCCATTAGCTATGGTTATCGTCAGTGGAATTAACTCGCAGGCATTAACCGTACTCAGCAGCGAGCCGTTTTGGGCGGCGTTAATGACCTCGGTTAAAGTCGCGTCATTAGCAAGTGTTATCGCAGTTGGTATTGGTACCGCCATACTACTGACTAGCCGAGCATGGCGTTTACAGAACAAGAATTTTCGAGCCGATAAAATCGAGCTGATTGGCACTATTATCTTAGTGACTCCGGGGCTGGTGATCAGTACGGGGATCTTCTTATTACTGCGTTCATTCACCGATGTCTTTAGTTTAGCTTTCTTTATCGTGATTGCCGTCAACAGCTTAATGGCGCTGCCTTACGTAATTAAAACCCTAGCTCAACCTATGCTGCATTTGTCTCAGCAGTATCAGTATGTGTGTGCAAGCTTGGGAATGACAGGTTTCACGCGTTTTAGGTTAGTGGAGTGGCGAGCACTGCGTAAGCCGATGGCGCAAGCCTTCTCGATTAGCTTTATGTTGGCGATGGGTGACTTAAGCGCGATTGCTTTGTTTGGTAGCCAAGATTTTAGAACTCTGCCTTTGTACCTATTCCAATTGTTAGGCAGTTATCAAATGGAAGCTGCGGCGGTGGTTTCTGTGAGCTTACTGTTATTGAGTGTCGGCAGCTTTAGCTTAATAGAATTCTTATTTACTCGAAGATCTAAGCTCGATGCTAAAGAATTAAGGAACCGATGATGTTAGTGATGAAAGATGTGGATTACCACTATCACAGAGAGTTGTTTAGCTTTGATTTTCAAGCTGAGCAGGGCGATATTGTTGCGCTTATGGGGCCGAGTGGCGCTGGTAAATCTACCCTGTTGGCGCTAATTGCGGGGTTTATCGAGCCTACATCGGGTGAGATTTCAGTAGCTGGGCAGTCGCTTATTGGTAAAGAGGCACACCAACGCCCGTTGGCGATGTTGTTTCAAGAGCACAACTTGTTTGCCCATCTCACGGTACGTGAAAATATTGGTTTAGGTCTGCACCCGGGATTAAAGCTTACTGCAACCCAAAAGCAAGCTGTGGAGCAAGCCGCAGCGCAAGTTGGCGTCGCTGAGTATTTGGATAGGTTGCCTGAGCACTTATCCGGTGGTCAACGCCAGCGTGTCGCGTTAGCGCGTTGTTTTGTTCAGCCACATGACATTTGGCTGCTTGATGAACCTTTCTCTGCGCTTGACCCTTTGCTGCGTGAAGAGATGCTTAGCTTAGTGAAGCGATTAGCGGCAGAGCGAAATATTACGGTCTTGATGGTGACTCACCATTTAGGTGACGCACGCAGTATCGCGAATAAGTTTGTGTTTGTGGCGCTAGGTAAGGTGTTGGTTGAAGACTCGATAGAGGCACTGACGGCGGATCATCCACAGGTAGAATTAAGCTCATTTGTTAAAGCGGGTGAGTGACGACTCATCACTTTTGTTTAATCTCTCTGATATTGAGTACGTAGAAAACAAAAAGACCTAGCATGCGCTAGGTCTTTTATTCACTCTATGAGTAAAGCGAGATAACGATTAGTCTTCTAGCTTTAGCTCTTTTAAGATTTGGAAGATCTCACGAGAAGACTTTGCAGGCTTGTTCGCTGATTTCTCTTTGTTAGCTTGGCGAGCTAGCTGACGAAGACGCTGACGGTCTGCTTCAGGGTACATTTCCATTACTTCTGAAATAGCCGCATCACCTTCAGCAACAACACGATCACGCAGTTGCTCAAGCTTGTGTAGCTCAGCTGTTGCTTGTGAGTGTTTGTTACGTACTTTATCCAAAGCCGCTTGAATTGGCTCAGGATCGACATTGCGCATTACTTTACCAATGTATTGAAGTTGACGACGCTTCGCTTCATTTTTAAAGCGTTGTGCATCTTTAATCGCTTGTGCCAAATCTTCAGACAGCGGAAATTTGTCTAATACAGAAGGCTTTAGACCAACAAGCTCTTCTCCCAGCTTTTGCAGGGCATCCATGTCGGTTTTCATTTCTGTCTTACTTACCCAGATGATTTCTTCTTCTGGTTCCCATGGGGCTTTTTGGTTTTTGCGAGCCATCTTTTCTGCCTATGTCACTATCTCAAACGAATATATTGCCTATTTTAGCAAGAATCTTGGGGAGAAAGCGAAATTCTTGTTATCCTACGTAATATTGACCTAAAAAATTAGAATAGATATGGATGTAAAACAGCAAGTCGCCCAGCAAAGAGTTGAGCTAGAAGCCGCAGTAGCTAAAGCGTTGGATATGGCATCAGTGAGTGCAGACGCAGCTGAGGTCGCTATTACTAAGTCAACGGGTTTAAGTGTTTCAACACGTATGTGTGAAGTGGAAAACGTTGAATTTAATAGTGATGGTGCGCTAGGTATTACTGTTTATCGCGGCCAGAAAAAAGGCAGCGCATCTACATCTGATCTGAGTGAAAAGGCTATTGCTCAAACAGTCGCGGCTGCGCTTGATATCGCTCAGTACACGTCTGAAGACCCATTTGCAGGTCCTGCAGCAAAAGAATACATGGTAAAAGAAATTCCAGACTTGGATCTTTTTCACCCTGATGAACCAAACCCTGACTATGCCGCTGAGATTGCGATTGCTGCTGAGAGGCAAGCGTTAGCTTATAGCGACAAGATCAAACAGAGTGATGGCGCAAGCTACGATAGCCACTATGGCGTTAAGGTTTATGGTAACAGCCATGGCTTACTAGCAAGCTACGCTTCAAGTCGCCATAGCACGAGCTGCTGCGTGATTGGGCAAGGCGCTAACGGTGAAATGGAGCGTGACTACAGCTACACCGTTGCACGTCACCGTGACGAGCTGTGGACGCCTGAGCGTGTGGGTCAAGAAGCTGCAGAAAAGACCATTAGCCGTTTGGATGCGAAAAAGCTACCAACAGGCCAGTACCCAATTATGTTCGCTAATGATGTGGCAACTGGCTTGATTGGTCACCTTGTTATGGCGATCAGTGGCGGTAACCTTTACCGCAAGTCGTCATTCCTATTGGATCATCTCGGTCAGAAAATCCTACCTGACTGGTTTAACATTTCTGAGCGACCACATATCTTGCGTGGTTTGGCTTCAAGCCCATTCGATAGCGAAGGTGTGTTCACTCAAGATCGTGAAATCATCACTGACGGTGTGCTAGCAACTTACCTACTAACGAGCTATGCCGCACGTAAGATGGATATGACGCCAACCGGTCATGCTGGTGGTATTCATAACTGGTTCGTTAAATCGACCGGTCAAAACTTTGAGCAGATGCTAAAAGAGTTGGGTACTGGCTTCCTAGTCACTGAAGTGATGGGCCAAGGCGTAAACACCGTAACGGGTGATTATTCACGTGGCGCTGCAGGTTTCTGGGTTGAAAACGGAGAGATCCAATACCCAGTATCAGAAGTAACAATCGCAGGTAACCTAAAAGACATGTTTACTCAGATTGTTGCTGTGGGTAACGACGTAGAAACACGTTCGCAAATTCAAACGGGTTCTATCCTGCTTGAGTCGATGAAAGTCGCGGGTGAGTAATTCAATTAAAGCGAATCTGATGAATTAAAAAAGGGAGCCGTGGCTCCCTTTTTGTTTTCTGTATTTCGCCAAAAATTGGCTAACTGCTTATGCTAACTAGATCAGTATGGTCGCTAAGCCTAGGAACACCGATAGGCCAATAACATCGGTTACTGTGGTCAGTGCCATACCGCCAGCAAGGGCTGGATCGATATTCATCTTCTTCAACATCACTGGGATAGTTACACCAGCAATACCTGCGACAATCAAGTTGGTCATCATCGCCGCTGAGATGATGCCTCCCAGTATCCAGTTACCTTTCCAAGCCACCACGATACCACCAATGATAACGGCCCATAGAACGCCGTTTAGGAAGCCGATGGCCGCCTCTTTGAGTAGTAGTTCGCGTTTGTTACTGTCACCGATATGACCGAGTGCCAAACCACGAATCACCAGAGCAACGGTTTGGTTACCCGCAACACCCCCCATCGAAGGCACGATAGTCATCAGAACCGCAATCGCTGCCATTTGATCGAGCGTTGCTTCAAACATGTTTGATACAGATGCTGCCGCCAGTGCTGCGAGTACGTTAGCACCAAGCCACACACTACGACGACGAGCAGATTTTACGACCGGTGCGAAGGTATCTTCGTCATCGTCCATACCCGCCATACTCATCATTGAGTGTTCGGCATCTTCACGGATAACATCAACCACGTCATCGATGGTGATACGACCAACAAGGTGCTGGTTACTATCGATGACAGGCGCAGAAACCCAGTTACGACGTTCAAACAGGCTCGCGATATCTGACGCACTGGTTTCTACCGCGATCGCTTCGTCGGCATCATCCATCACTTCTGAAACAGGGACATCAGGTTGAGTCGTTACTAGCGTGGTAAGTGATAGGTTACCGATAAGACGTTCTTCTTCATCAATAACATACAGAGCATCAGTTGCATCCGGCAGTTCGCCACGCATACGCATGTAGCGCAATACAACGTCAACATCGACATCACCACGAATCGTGATTACGTCGGTGTTCATGATCGCACCCGCTGAATCTTCAGGGTACGACAGGGCAGTTTCAACTAATGCACGATCGACGGAGTCCATTTGAGAAAGGACTTCGCGAGAAACATCGTCGGGTAGGCTTCGAAGTACGTACGCGACGTCATCGGTTTCCATACCTTCGGTTGCTTCTGCCAAGGTCTCAGGTGCCATTTTCGACACAAGAGCATCTTTGACGTCTTCGTTTAGTTCATCAAGAATTTCACCGTAGTCTTCAGGATCGGTGAGTTGCCAGAGTACGTCACGACTTTTGCGAGGGGAGGCTTCTAAAAGGTGTGCAATATCTTCAGGCTCCATGTCCTGAAGTTGTCGGCGTACGTGAACAAATCGGCCGTTTTCTAGGGCTTCGCTGACTTCTTGGAGGGTTTGGTGAGCTTGGTCGAATTCTAATTGCTCTGCCATATTTTCCTCCTATCTCATTATTCTAACAATGGTTGGAATAGTAACTTAATTCTGGGGCTTATTTAAATCATAAACTTAGATAGAACTAAGATTTAATATTGGTTGGTTCGTTGTTTGAGTCTTAGGCGTTGTGAGTGAAGCGTTTTCGCTACTCACCCTCATCAAACTTGTCTTCAATGAGATGACAGACGGCATCCAGTGCTTGCTGTGAATCGGTACCTGCAGCTTGAATCGTAATATGTTGCCCTTGCGCTGATTCCAGCATAAGTAACCCCATTACGCTGTCTGCTGTTGCTGTTTTATCTTCTTCGCTATGGATAGTGATGGTTGCATCAAAGCTTTGTGCAAGCTCAACCAACTTTACGGCTGCTCTAGCGTGAAGACCCAAGCGATTTTGGATCAGTACAGTTCGAGTTAATTCCATGGTTAGCCCTGTTGGTGCTTCTCTAGGGAGGCGTGTCTGATTTGAACTTGATGGCCAAGTTGCTCAAAGTACTCACCAATTTTCTGGGTTAGATAAACCGAGCGGTGTTTGCCGCCAGTACAGCCAATCGCGACCGTTAGGTAACTGCGATTGTTCTTCTCTAACATTGGTAACCACTGTTCAACAAAGCCTTGGATCTGTTGCTTGAGTTCCAGAACTTCTGAGTGTTCTTCTAGAAAGGAGTGAATTGGTGCATCTAGCCCGGTTAGTGGTCGTAGTGCAGGTTCCCAGTGAGGGTTTGGTAAGAAGCGAACATCAAACACGTAGTCGGCATCACTTGGCAAGCCATACTTAAAACCGAAAGATTGAAAGACGATGATCAGCTCTTGCTTCTCTTTGCCTTCAACTTTAAATCGAACCTTTTCACTCAATTCGTAGAGGTTGCAGTCACTGCTGTCGATCACAATGCTGGCGTGCTCTGCGAGAGGTGTCAGAAGTGTCTTCTCTAAATCAATCGCTTGCTCAAGAGAGAGCTTTTCTTGGCCAATTGATAAAGGGTGGATTCTGCGGGTTTCGCTGTAGCGCTTAAGGAGTGTCTGCTTGCTGGCATCGAGGAACAATACATCAACATCGATGTTTGTAGCTGACTCGAGTTGCTCGAGCGTGTCGGTGACTAACTGAGGCTCTTTCGGTAGGTTACGTATATCAATACTTACCGCAACGTTTTGGTTGCTTTCGCGTACCGATTCGACAAAGTTGTTGAGCAGGTTTACTGGTAGATTATCGACACAGTAATACCCCAAGTCTTCTAGGACTCGTAACGCAACACTTTTACCGGCCCCTGATTGGCCACTAACCACGATTAATCGCATGTTATTGCTCGCAAGTTGGCACTTGAATCATGATGTCGTAAAGCTCTTGATCGCTCTGAGCATTACGCAGCTGTTTAAGAGTCTGCTTGTCGTTTAGTCGTTCTGCCATACAAGAAAGGGTTTTTAGATGCTCTTTGCATTGTTCGCTAGGAACAAGCAGGGCAAATAGTAGGTCGACAGGACGATTATCAATCGCATCAAATTCGATAGGATCTTGGCATTGCAGTAATACAGCTATCGCTTTATCACTGACATTCATACGAGCATGGGGAATCGCGATACCATTACCAATACCGGTACTGCCCATCTTCTCACGGCTCAACATACACTCAAATAGCTCTGTTGAATCTTGACCGCAGCTCTCAGCTGCTATCTGGCTGATGAGCTCAAGGGCCCTTTTTTTGCTTGTGCATTGGACTGCACTTTTGGTGCAGTCCAATGAAAGTACTTCGCTTAATTGCATGTTAGTGACTACTTAGCTTTTCTTTGTGCTTGTTGAGTTGGCGGACGAGTTTATCAACCAATGAATCAATCGCGGCATACATGCTTTCATCTGTTGCTGTCGCATGGATTTCCCCCTGATTTATATGCAGGGTAGCTTCTGCGATTTGATTGATTTTCTCAACTTTTAAAACAACCTGAACGCTATTGATATGATCAAAGAAGCGCTCAAGTTTGTCGAATTTGGTGTGAACATAGTCTTGCATTGAATCGGTAAGATCAACGTGATGGCCTTGAATATTGATTTGCATAGACTTTCCTTTTCAGTTGGTTGCCTGATCATAGTTGCTAAGTAACTAGCGACTAAATGAGCTTATAGCAGGCGTTTACGCTGACTCGATGGGGCAATGCCCAGAGACTCACGGTATTTCGCTATGGTACGTCTAGCTACCTGAATTCCTTGGTCAGCCAGTAAAGCAGCAATCTTACTATCACTTAGAGGCTTCGCGGTATTTTCCGCTGCGACAAGCTTCTTGATGAGTGCGCGAATTGCTGTAGATGAACATTCACCGCCATTGTCAGTGCTGACATGGCTTGAGAAAAAGTATTTGAGCTCGAAGATGCCACGTGGCGTATGCATGAATTTTTGAGTCGTCACACGAGAGATCGTGGATTCGTGCATATCAACAGCTAACGCAACATCATTAAGAACCATTGGCTTCATCGCTTCTTCGCCATGTTCGAAGAAATCACGCTGATGTTCAACAATGCATCGCGCAACTTTGAGTAGCGTCTCATTTCGGCTCTCTAGGCTTTTAATTAACCACTTTGCTTCTTGCAAATTTGAGCGGATGTATTGATTGTCGGCGCTGTTGCCTTTACTGCCCAGATCAGCGTACTGCTGATTCACTTTCAACTTAGGCACGCTATCAGGGTTAATGGTCACTAACCATTTGCCAAGGTCTTTGAAGACAGATACATCTGGAACCACATACTCAGTTTCATCCGGAGTAATCTTACTGCCAGGACGAGGGTCCAGCTGTTGAATCAGTTGCAAAACTTCACGTAGTTCTGCTTCTTTCAACTTGGTCTCTTTGATAACCAGTTTGTAATCGCGATTGCCGAGTTGGTCGATATGGCTAGTAAGTACTAACTTAGCTTCGTTAAGCCAAGGCGTATCTTGGGGAAAGGTTGCCAGTTGCAGTAACAAGCAATCTTGCAGGTTGACTGAACCGACACCTAGCGGATCAAACTGCTGAATTCGTTTACGTACCGCTTCAATTTCATCAAGCTCGATCTCTTCATTGTCGAAGTTTTCAAGGATGTCTTCACAAGTTACAGTGAGGTAGCCGTAGTCGTCGATGGCATCGATTAATGCAAAAGCGATGCTTCGGTCGGTGTCAGTGAATGGCGTTAAGTCGAGTTGCCAAAGTAGGTAATCGTGCAGGCTTTGAGTGGTTTCGCCTTGATAAACCGGCATGTCGTCATCAATCGCAATACCCGTGTTACCGGTGTTCGCGCTGTAGACGTCTTCCCAAGTTGTGTCGATTTCTAGTTCGTTGCCAATCTCTGATTTTTCGATTAAGTCTGAGCTATCAGGTAAGTCTTGCTCTGTGGCTTCAACAGTTTCTTTTTCGTCACTGCTAGGTTTTTCTTCCGATGTTGGCGTATCTTCATTGCCTTCTTCGACATCGAGTAGTGGGTTAGATTCAAGTGCTTCTTGAATCTCTTGCTGCAAATCTAAAGTAGACAATTGCAACAAACGAATCGCTTGCTGCAATTGAGGAGTCATTGCTAACTGTTGGCCTAGCTTAAGTTGTAATGAGGGTTTCATTCAGTGTGACTTACCTAGTTATTATTCTTA
Organism: Vibrio sp. 10N.222.52.C12; assembly: GCF_041474215.1. Lineage (NCBI taxonomy): Bacteria > Pseudomonadati > Pseudomonadota > Gammaproteobacteria > Vibrionales > Vibrionaceae > Vibrio > Vibrio sp. 10N.222.52.C12. The sequence continues at coordinate 28,388 of NZ_JBFRTR010000017.1, read as the reverse complement.
GAACTCTCGATACTCTCTATATAATCATAGACGGAATTGTTCGCCTAGATAAACTTGTTTAACTTGTTCGTTATTGAGAACATCTTCAGGAGTACCCTCAGCGATCAGGTGTCCTTGGCTTACGATGTAAGCTTTTTCACACACGTCTAATGTTTCACGAACGTTGTGGTCGGTAATCAAAACGCCCAAGCCGCGATCACGCAGGTGAACAATGATTTTTTTGATATCGATTACTGAGATCGGGTCAACACCGGCGAATGGTTCATCCAATAGAATGAACTGCGGGTTTGCTGCTAGTGCACGAGCAATCTCTACACGACGACGCTCACCACCCGACAGAGCCATACCATTGCTGGTGCGGATATGTTGGATGTGGAACTCTTCTAGCAGGTCTTCCAGCTTATCTTGGCGTTGTTCGTTGGTCATTTCATCACGGGTTTGTAAAACCGCCATGATGTTGTTCTCTACGGACAACTTACGGAAAATCGATGCTTCTTGAGGCAGGTAACCGATACCAAGACGAGAGCGGCTGTGCATTGGTAAGATACTGATGTCTCGGTCATCAATGCTGATGGTACCTTCATCACGCGCCACCAAACCAACAATCATATAGAAAGATGTGGTTTTACCTGCACCGTTAGGCCCAAGCAGACCGACGATCTGGCCTGACTCTACCTGTAAGCTTACATCGGTAACAACCTTACGTTTACTGTAGGTTTTCGCTAGGTTTTTTGCTTTAAGAACAGCCATCGTTACTTATTCACTTCCGTTGGTTGTAAAACCGTTGACACTCGTTTGTTTTCACCACTGTCAGCGACTAATTTCTGAGAACCGATCTGGTAAGTGATCTTAGAACCACGAATGATGCTGCCATCTTGAGATAACATCGCATTCTTAGTCATGATCAGTCGGTCGGCAACAAGCTGGTAGTGCAGGTCGTCAGCTTCACCGTAGAGTGTCTTACCGTCGTCAGTAAGCTGAGAGAAGGTTGCTGGCTTACCGAAGCCTTGAATTTCTTCAATCTCACCGTTTACGGCGTTACGAGTAACAATAACCTTATCGGCATTGATATTGATGCTGCCTTGTTTAAGGTTCACATCACCAAGGAAAGTCACTTGGTTACTTTTCATATCCAATTGCTGGCTGTCTGAGTCAATGTAGACAGGTTGCTCACTATCCGAAGACAGAGCATAGACATTAGGTGCCGCAAGGGTCAAAGCGAATAAACTAAGGTGTAAGAGTTTCATATCTACCTTGAACAGAATTAAAGAGGGTTGCATTGTTGGTACCGAAGTTACCTTTCATTGCTTGTCCCTCAGTTTCAAAAAATGTACCGATCATATGGACCGGAGTCTCTGAATAAAAATCTCGGCTAGGCAGCTCAACAACCATTTTATCTGTGGTCATTGTATCGAAGCTGGCTTCTGGCAACAGGTTCTTTGCCACGACGTTGTCATAAAACGTGACAACTTGATTCTCATCCATAATCGCGCGATCAGCGGTGACTTGCCATTCAATCGTGTGCCCTTCACGGAATACCGAAAGAACTGGGTTTTGAAAGTGCGTATCGCCAACTACTGAGTAGTGTTCTAAATACGTCGATTCAACCTGATAGCTGCGAATACCGCTTTCGTCGTAGCTAATGTTGTTCAGGCTTTTGCCACTAAACGCGGGCAGCTCCAAATTTGGAGCCACTTGTATCGTTGATGTTTGCTCTTTGTCGTACAAGTAATAGGTCGACCAAGAGGCAATAAATATGAGTATTAAATAGATAATACGAGTAAAACTCATATGCTTAAACCTTTATGCACGTCGAGTTCATTTCTTGCTTGTAAAATAAGGTCACAGACTTCACGTACCGCGCCATGACCACCGTTAATGGTTGTCACGTAGTTTGCACGCTTTGCAAGTAGCGGGTGCCCATCTGCCACACAGACCTTCAAGCCAACTTTTTCCATTACAGGCCAGTCAATCAGATCGTCTCCGATGTAACCTGTATTTTCAGGGTTTACAGAAAGCTTATCGCAAATATCTTGGTATGCCTTAACTTTATCGTCTTGACCTTGATAAATCAGCTTAATGCCTAGAGCGGTCATACGATTCTCAACAATTTGAGATTTGCGACCCGTGATGATCGCGATTTCAATGCCTGCGTTCATCAGTGATTTGATACCGTAACCGTCACGAGTGTGGAAGGTTTTCAGCTCTTCACCGTTGTTGCCCATGTAGATGCGACCATCAGAGAAGACACCATCGACATCGCAAATCAGCAGTTTGATCTCTTTTGCAATTGCAAATACATCTGAATTAACAGTGCCGTATAGAGTTTCGACTGTCTGTGTCATTACATTACTCCTGCTTTCAGTAAGTCATGCATGTTTAACGCTCCGACTAATTTACCTTCTTGGCATAACATCAGGCCATTGATGCTCTTCGCTTGCATCAAGTTTAAGCCCTCAACCGCGAGCATGTTTGGCTCGGCTACCGTCGGGTTTAGCGTCATCACATCACCGATCTGCGTGTTATGGATATCAACGCGTTTGTCTAAGATACGGCGTAAATCACCATCGGTAAAAATACCGGCCATTTGGCCATCTTCACCAACGATTGCTGTCATGCCTAAGCCTTTCTGAGATATCTCTAGTAGAGCGTCTCTTACTAGTGCGTCGGGTGCTACAACAGGAAGTGAATCGCCTGTGTGCATGATGTCGTCGAGCTTCAACAGCAGCTGACGACCTAAAGCGCCACCAGGATGAGACAGGGCAAAGTCTTGAGCGGTGAAGCCTCGAGCCTGCAAAAGTGCAACGGCTAATGCATCACCCATGACCAAAGTCGCCGTGGTGCTTGTTGTTGGTGCTAAGCCCAGCGGACAAGCTTCTTCCGGTACTGAAATTTGTAAATGGATATCAGACAGGGTTGCCATGTTTGATGCTGGCTTGCCTGTCATGCTGATGATCTTGATGCTCAGACGCTTTAACACAGGAAATAGGCTGAGGATTTCTCCCGATTCGCCGGAGTTGGATATTGCAATCACAATATCACCAGGTTCGATCATGCCTAAGTCGCCATGCGCCGCTTCGCCTGGGTGAACAAAGAAAGCCGATGTCCCGGTACTTGCCAATGTTGCTGCGATTTTGTTGCCAATGTGGCCTGATTTACCCATGCCCATCACAACGACTTTGCCTTTGTTGTTCAGGATAAGGTCGCAAGCTTTACAAAAATCATCATTAAAATATTGGTCTAATTGAGTGAGACCTGCAACTTCGGTTTCCAAAACTTGTTTTGCAACGCTGCGGTAATCAAATGGCTGAGACATCAAATACTCCAAGTACGGGAAGTTAAATCAACAATTAAGCCGACATGTTCATTAATAGGTAACTTTGGTAGGCCACGAACGTCACAATTAACACGCCGCCTTCAATACGATTCACACTACGAGATTTTCCTAGTGCCATCACAACAAGTAGTAGCGATACGCCTAGCATTACCCAGAAGTCACGACCCATAGCGAACTCGCTCAAGATCGAAGGGTTTAGGATGCCCGGGATACCCATAACAGCAAGGATGTTGAATACGTTTGAACCAATGATATTACCTACAGCCATATCATCTTCACCCTTCATAACGCCGGCTAGTGATGCTGCAAGTTCAGGAAGGCTAGTACCAACAGCAATGATGGTTAAACCAATGACAAGGTCGCTCATGCCGAAGAACTTCGCGATGATCACAGCGTTATCTACCAGCATATCAGCAGCTAAAGGTAGGACGATTAGACCAATCACGACCCACATTGCAGCCTTAGGGTTACTTACGCCTTCAGGGATCTCTGATTCTTGCTCATCAAGGAAAGCATCGCCGTTCTTTTTCTCGCTGCGGCTGATTTGCAACATAGCAAACAAAAACGCGGCAAAAAGAACAAACAACAACACGCCTTCATAGAAGCCTAAATGGTTATCCCACAATAGGGCGCCCGCTAGCAGAGTGACACCGATCATTAATGGTAGTTCACGACGAATCACGCCTGAGCTAATCGATAACGGCTTGATAAGGGCTGTAATACCTAAAATCAGCGCGATGTTGGCGATGTTAGAGCCCAGTACGTTGCCTACAGCTGTATCTGTTTTGCCATCAAGGGCTGCTGTCGCAGAAACCATCATTTCAGGAGCCGAAGACCCCATTGCTAAGATCGTCATACCGATAACTAGTGGTGAAATACCGAAGTTGCGAGCAAGAGCAGCGGCACCGTAAACCAGCTTATCTGCACTCCACACCAAAAAACCTAGACCGATAATAAGAAACGCAATCGCTTCAAGCATGATGATTCCTAAAAAATTAATAAAAACGGAGAATTAACCGCTAATTTTGACCTGTTGCTAGATAAAAGGGAAGTCACTCGGCAAATTAATTACCAGTTAGCAGGCAAGAAAGAGAGCTCAATAGATAATTTCCTAATGCTTTCAAATCCCTGCATAGATTCCTGTTTAATATGAATTAATTGAACAGTGCTTTTAATTCTAAAGTAGACTCATTATTATTGCAGCCATAATTGGCGTTTTTTAAAGCAAGGAAACAACAAAAATATGTTGAACACTGAGCTTGTGAAAGTTAAGAACCTCAGCTTCTCACGCGGTGAGCGCGTGATCTTTGATGACATCAGTTTAGAGGTGCCTCAAGGCAAGATAACCGCCATCATGGGGCCGTCTGGGATCGGCAAAACGACTTTACTGCGTTTGATCGGTGGGCAACTGCCGCCAGATGAAGGCGAAATTTGGTTTGATGGCGACAACATCCCTGCATTATCACGTCGAAAGCTGTATCAAGCACGTAAGAAAATGAGCATGCTATTTCAATCGGGTGCGCTTTTTACGGATCTCAATGTCTTTGATAATGTGGCGTTTCCACTGCGAGAGCACACTGAACTTAATGAAAAATTCATTCGTACCATCGTATTACTTAAGCTTGAAGCGGTAGGATTACGAGGGGCTGCGCAATTAATGCCGAGTGAGTTGTCCGGCGGTATGGCGAGACGAGCAGCGTTAGCTCGTGCGATCGCGCTGGATCCAGAACTTATCATGTACGATGAGCCGTTTGTTGGCCAAGACCCAATCACTATGGGCGTATTGGTTGAATTGATCCGAAACCTCAATCAAGCCTTGGGCTTAACCTCGATTGTCGTTTCTCACGATGTGCCTGAGGTGATGAGTATTGCTGATTGGGTTTACCTCATGGCAGATAGCAAGATCATTGCTGCTGGAACACCTGATGAGTTGTACAACAATAGCGATCCGAGAGTGCAGCAATTTTTGCAAGGCGAAGCCGATGGTCCAGTACCATTTAGATTCCCTGCAAAGAGCTTAGAAAAGGATTTGTTTTAATATGATTGTTAAAACTATTGCGGGTGTCGGTAAGCGTACACTTGCGATCTGTGAGTCATTTGGTCGAGCAAGCCTGATGTTATTTGGGGCTTTGTTTGGCATCCCGCGACTAAAAAACTTCCCCTTATTAGTAAAACAACTTTATAGCGTTGGCGTTCAGTCATTGGCTATTATTTTAGTTTCGGGTCTGTTTATCGGCATGGTGCTCAGCCTGCAGGGCTATATCGTGTTAATTGACTACGGCGCTGAGGGAAACCTTGGTCAAATGGTCGCACTTTCACTGTTGCGTGAGTTGGGGCCTGTGGTGACTGCGTTATTATTTGCAGGTCGAGCTGGTTCAGCACTCACGGCAGAGATTGGTTTAATGAAGGCAACAGAGCAGATCTCAAGCCTTGAGATGATGGCCGTTGACCCTCTTAAACGCATTATTGCACCACGTCTTTGGGCCGGGCTTATCTCAATGCCATTGCTTGCTATGATCTTTATGGCGGTAGGTATTTGGGGCGGTCAACTGGTTGGTGTTGATTGGAAAGGCATTGATCACGGCAGTTTCTGGTCTGCGATGCAGTCTTCAGTAGAACTTGGTCGAGATATTGGTAACAGCATGATCAAATGTATGGTCTTCGCTATCACCGTAACTTGGATCGCACTTTTCAATGGTTATGACGCAGTACCGACTTCAGAAGGTATCAGTCAGGCAACCACACGCACTGTAGTGCACTCTTCTCTAGCGGTACTAGGGCTAGATTTTGTTCTTACCGCATTGATGTTTGGGAATTAATCATGCAACAAACTCGAAAATTAGAATTATGGGTCGGCACCTTTGTTATTGCCGGAATTTGCGCAATCTTAATCATGATCTTTCAAGTCGCTGACGTAAAAGGCATAGGTTCGAACCATACTTACAATCTAAAAGCGACCTTTGACAACATTGGCAGCCTAAAAGTTCGTTCTCCAGTGAAAGTGGGTGGCGTCGTTGTTGGACGAGTTAAAAGCATTGAGCTTGATACCGAGAGCTACCTTCCTGTCGTTGAACTGTCTATTGACGGGAAGTACTCACAATTTCCAGATACCTCTAGTGCTCAAATTTTAACATCTGGCTTAATTGGTGAGCAGTACATTAGTCTGGTTCCAGGCTTCATTTTTGATGATGAAGAGATGTTGGTCGATGGTGATTCAATTGAAGACACTAAGTCAGCATTGGTACTAGAAGATTTGATTGGCCAAGTGCTGTATAGCGTTGGTGGTTCTAATGACAGCGAAGCTAAGGAATAAGATAATGTTGAAAACTATTAGTTATTTAAAAGCTATTGGTTACTTGAAATCAATGTTTATGGCGGCAATGGCGTTGCTTATTTCTACCCAAGCCTTTGCTGCAGAATCGATTGACCGTACTCAGCCTTACCAGATGATGACTCAAGTTGCCGAAGTGGCATTTGAGCGTTTGAAGAGTGAACAAGACAACATCCACCAAGATCCAGAGTTATTGAAGGTCATCGTGGAAGAAGAGTTGATGCCTTATGTGAATGCACAATATGCAGCTCTTAAGTTACTTGGACCAAACTTGAAAGGCGCGGATAGAAAAGACGTGGGCGTGTTTATCGATTCATTCCGTAAATACCTTGTTTCTTCTTATGCCCAAGTGCTGACTCAATACACAGATCAGACGATTGAATTTGGTCCAGAACCAAAAATCAAAGCGGATAGCCGCATTACCAGTATCAAGGTCGACATCATCGATACGCCGCGACCAAACATTAAGCTTGAATTTAAGCTTCGCAAAGACAAGAAATCTGGCGAGTGGAAAGCATTTGATATGGTTGCCGAAGGTATTAGCTTGTTGTCGAGCAAGCAATCGGAGTGGAATACTAAGATTCGTCAAGAAGGCATCTTACAAGTTGCAGACGAACTAGAGAAATTAGCCGCACAACCGATTCGTTTTGAGAGTAACAAATAATGAGCCATTCTCAATGGCAAGCACTAAGCTCTAAAGAGTATCAACTGTTCGGTGATTTAGACCGAGACAGTGTCCCTGCAATCTGGCGTATATTGGAAAAGTGGCAAACGACGGAATCGAGCGTTGAAATTGACCTTAGCCATATAAATCGAGTCGATTCAGCAGGAATGGTGATGCTAATTCACTTATTAGAGCATGCAAAAAATCAAAACTGTCATATAATGCTCAGTTTCGTGCCAGAACAATTACGAACGTTGTTCCAATTGAGCAATATCCAGCCAATGATGGCAGAACACATAAAAAATTAGGCAGGAGCTATTTGTGGACAGCACAAAAGTACAAGAATTATTAGCAGAAGCACTGAACCTTCAGGAAATTTTCGTGAAAGGGGAAGGCAGTCATTACGAAGTTGTTGCGGTTGATCCATGTTTTGACGGCATGAATCGAGTTAAGAAGCAGCAACTAATCTACGGCCCACTAATGGAATACATTCAACGCAATGACATCCATGCTCTTTCTATTAAGGCTTTCACGCCGGAAGAGTGGGAACGTGATAAGAAACTGATGTCACTTTAAGGTTTATGATGGAAAAGTTTCGAGTTATTGGATCGGATAAGCCGCTAAGCGGTGAAGTGACGATCTCAGGCGCAAAAAATGCAGCGCTACCTATCTTATTTGCTTCAATTCTTGCTGAAGAGCCAGTGGAAGTAAGTAACGTTCCTCACCTACGTGACATCGATACTACGATGGAACTGCTTAAGCGTTTAGGCGCAAAAGTATCGCGTAATGGTAGTGTTCATGTTGATGGCAGCGAAATTAATGAATTTTGTGCGCCTTACGATTTAGTGAAAACAATGCGTGCTTCTATCTGGGCTTTAGGTCCTCTAGTCGCTCGTTTTGGTGAAGGCCAAGTGTCACTTCCAGGCGGTTGTGCAATTGGTGCTCGACCTGTTGATCTGCATATCCACGGCCTAGAGCAACTAGGTGCGACCATTAAGTTGGAAGATGGCTATGTGAAAGCAAGTGTTGATGGCCGTCTGAAAGGCGCGCACATCGTGATGGATAAAGTAAGTGTGGGTGCCACCATTACTATCATGTGTGCAGCAACGCTAGCGGAAGGAACAACAGTACTCGATAACTCAGCGCGTGAGCCTGAGATTGTTGATACGGCTGACTTCCTAAACAAACTGGGTGCTAAAATTTCTGGCGCAGGTACAGATACGATTACTATCGAAGGCGTTGAACGTCTTGGTGGTGGCCAACACTCTGTGGTTGCTGACCGTATTGAAACAGGTACTTTCCTGGTTGCTGCTGCTGTTTCTGGCGGTAAAGTGGTTTGTCGCAACACCAACGCTCATCTTCTTGAAGCTGCCTTAGCGAAGCTTGAAGAAGCGGGTGCGAAGGTTGAAACGGGCGAAGACTGGATCAGTCTTGATATGACGGGTCGTGAACTGAAAGCGGTGAAAATCGTAACGGCACCTCACCCTGGTTTCCCAACCGACATGCAAGCACAGTTTACTCTGCTTAACATGATGGCGAAGGGCAGTGGTGTTATCACTGAGACTATCTTTGAAAACCGTTTTATGCACATTCCTGAGTTACAGCGAATGGGTGCAAAAGCGGAAATCGAAGGTAACACGGCTATCTGTGGTGAAACGGAAAAACTGAGCGGCGCTCAAGTAATGGCAACGGACCTTCGCGCATCTGCGAGCCTTGTTATTGCTGGCTGTATTGCTCAAGGTGAAACCATCGTTGACCGTATTTATCACATCGATCGTGGCTACGATAAGATTGAAGATAAATTGTCAGCCTTAGGCGCAAACATTACACGATTTAGTGAGTCGAACTAACCTAGGTTAGTGGATTCATGAATCAGTAAGATGAAAACATAAAAGTCGGAACCTTGGTTTCGGCTTTTTTATAGTTGTATTTACCGCGAGTAAATCTATTGCTCATTTTTGCGCGAATAGATGAATCAACTTGGCGGTCGGTGAGGAACAAAATGATAGCAATATTACGTATTTTCGCAGTGGCGATATTTGCGATTCTTATGTTTGTATTTGGTTGTGGTTACTGCCTATTAAGTCCACGCAACCCGAAACACGTATTTACCTTTGGCCGTTATTTCGGTCGCATGTCGAAGATCTTCGGCATGAAGTTAGAGCTTCGCATCCCAGAAGATGCCTACTCTCGCGGCCAACATGTTTATGTGGCGAACCACCAAAACAGCTGGGATCTATTCACGATTTCATCAGCGGTAACGCCAAAAGTGGTAACTGTTGGTAAGAAAAGCCTAGTGTGGATGCCTCTATTTGGTCAGCTTTACTGGTTGACGGGTAACATCCTAATTGACCGTGCTAACCGTAGCAAAGCGGTAGGTACGATTGATCAGGTCGTGACGAGTCTAAAAGAGAGCGATGTTTCAGTTTGGATGTTCCCTGAAGGCACTCGTTCTCGTGGCCGTGGTCTGCTGCCATTCAAAACAGGTGCATTCCATGCTGCGATTGGTGCTGGCTTGCCTATCATCCCTATCGTGTGTAGCTCAACCGGTGGCGTGAAGCTAAACCGTTGGAACAATGGTCACGTGATTGTTGAAATGCTGCCACCAATCAGCACTGAAGGCTACGACAAGTCTAATGTTCGTGAACTGGCTAACCTAGCTCGTGAGCAGATGGCTGCGAAACTTGAAGAGTTAGACAAAGAAGTGGTTGAGCTTAATAAAAAGTAATTATCTAAGCGAAACGATGAACAATAAAAAAGGTTGCCAACGGGGCAACCTTTTTTGTATCTAATAAACACTCAGCATTACGCTAAGTCGTTTATCCGAAGGTGTTTAATCTAGAGATTAAAAGCTATTTGCGAACCGCAATAGCTTCGATCTCGATACCTACATCTTTTGGTAGACGAGCTACTTCAACACATGAACGTGCAGGGTAGTTTGCAACGCCGTGCTCATCGAAGAATTTGCCGTAAACCTCGTTTACTGTGCCGAAGTCGTTTAGGTCTTTAACGAATACCGTTAGTTTTACGATGTCTTTTACAGTCAGGCCTGAAGCTTCAACAACCGCTTGAACGTTGTCTAGAGATTGGCGAGCTTGCTCTGCGATATCAGCAGATACTTCACCAGTTGCTGGATTTACTGGGATTTGACCAGAAGTCAGTACCATGTTGCCAAGGTCAACGCCTTGTACGTATGGGCCGATTGCAGCTGGAGCAGATTCTGTGTGAAGTACTTTAGTCATTGGTTTATTCCATCAGTTATTAGATAAAAATCAATTTTCAGTGTGCCTTCAAACTTTGGATAGGTAAAGCGCAAAATACCCCGCACAGGCGAGGTATCTGATAGTTTTTACATTCGGTCTGCTTTGCCGTATGACGTTATCTTTCTGTTACGATCTCGCGAGAGAAGACTTTTTCGCAATACTTACACTTCAATCGAATATCTTCTTTCTTTTCAAAGATCTTAAAGCTACTTTCAACCGGTTCATTGTGAGTAATACAGTTGGTGTTTGGACACTCGAACACATCGTTGATTTGCTCAGGAAGTTCTAGTGGTAGTTTCTTAACCACTTCGTAATCTTCGATTTGATTCACTGTTGCGTGAGGCGCATAAAGTGCCAGCTTGCTCGCCTGTTCTTCTGTGATAAACACATTCTCAATCTTGAGCAGGTCTTTTCCGCCTAGTGCAGAAGACGGTAGATTCAGGCCAATCGTCACGCGCTGATGAGAATTGTGCATGTCGAACAGTTTTAGAACCTTGATCCCGATATTGGCTGGGATATGGTCGATAACAGTACCGTTTCTGATTGCTTCAACTTTTAATTGAGTCTCTTTAGACATTATATCTCTCCTCTACAGCGTTTCGTTAAGAACAAGGGCTAGCAATGCTTCACGGGCGTAAACACCATTCTCTGCTTGCTGGAAGTAGTAAGCGTAAGGTGTTTTATCGACATCGACAGTAATTTCATCAACGCGAGGAAGAGGGTGCAGAACCTTCAGGTTATCGCGTGCATTTTCCAGCATCGAAGCGGTCAGGATGTATGCGGATTTTATGTGCGCGTATTCTGACTCATCGAAGCGCTCTTTTTGAACTCGAGTCATGTACAAGACATCGAGCTCAGGAATCACATCTTCCATGTCCGTCAATAGTTGGTACTTGATGCCCGCTTCATCAAGCTCTTCGCAAATGTAGTCTGGCATCGCTAGAGCTTCTGGAGCCACGAAGTAGAAACAGATGTTGTCGAACTTCGCTAGTGCTTGAGTCAATGAGTGAACCGTACGGCCGTACTTAAGGTCACCAACGAATGCAACGTTTAGGTTGTCGAGGCGGCCTTGTGTCTCAGCGATAGAGAATAGGTCTAGTAACGTTTGTGTTGGGTGTTGGTTTGCGCCGTCACCTGCGTTAATAACAGGTACACCGTTTGAGAACTCAGAAGCCAGACGCGCTGCGCCTTCTTGAGGGTGACGCATCACGTAAGCGTCAACGTATGAAGAGATAACCTGTACCGAGTCCGCTAGCGTTTCGCCTTTCTTTGCCAAAGAAGTGTTACCACCACTGTCGAAACCAATCACATCACCACCGATGCGTTGAATCGCAGTTTCAAAAGAGAGACGAGTTCGCGTAGAAGGTTCGAAGAAGCAGCTGGCAACAACTTTGTTCTTGATGAGTTCTGGGTTTGGCTCAGCCTTTAGCTGACCTGCCGTTTGAACAATTAATTCTAGCTCTTCACGAGAAAGCTCTGGAATTGAGATGATGTGCTTTTGATAGAGCGAATTCGCCATGATCTTCTTCCCCACAATAATGTATTGGCCATAAAAAAGCCCCCCATAATGGGAGGCTTTAAAAAAGTGCTGAAAAGCAGAATAGACGGCCTGGTAAGCATCTTAGCTTACGAGCAATATTTGGTGTTTTCACAATATTACTATGTGTTATCACAATATTGGTTGGCGTCATTTTCACTACTCTCAGACAAATTGCCGAGAATTATACGCTTTCAATTTGTGAGCGCAAGCGATTACATCAAGCTTTTGTTTACTTTCAGTATTCGCTATTGACCCAGTGTCGCAACCATCACCGCTTTGATGGTATGCATGCGATTTTCAGCTTCATCAAACACAATTGAGTAATCCGATTCAAAGACTTCATCAGTAACTTCTAAACCGTTCATTCCATACTTATCTGCGACTTGCTGGCCGATCACGGTTTCATTGTTATGGAAAGCGGGTAGGCAGTGCATGAACTTCACTTGAGGGTTACCAGTTAGCTTAATGACATCCATATTCACTTGGTATGGTTTCATTACCGCCACACGTTCGTCCCAAGCTTCAGGGGCTTCGCCCATCGAAACCCAAACATCGGTGTATAGGTAATCACAACCTTTCACGCCTTCAGCAACGTCTTCAGTTAACGTGATTTTTGCGCCAGTGTTTTGCGCAATGGTTTGGCACTCTTCAACAAGCTGCTCTTCTGGCCAAAAGGCTTTTGGCGCGACAAGGCGAATATCCATGCCCATCTTCGCGGCTCCGACTAACAGAGAGTTACCCATGTTATTGCGTGCATCGCCTAGATAAGCAAAGCTGATTTGGTGTAGATGCTTCCCGCGGCCATGCTCAAGCATAGTGAGGAAATCAGCCAAAATCTGAGTAGGGTGGAACTCATCGGTTAAACCATTCCAAACCGGCACGCCCGCATAAGCGCCTAAGTCTTCAACGATACTTTGGCCAAAGCCACGATATTCAATGCCATCGTACATGCGTCCCAATACACGCGCCGTATCTTTCATTGATTCTTTTTGACCAATCTGAGAACCAGAAGGGCCAAGGTAAGAGACTTGAGCACCTTGATCAAAGGCGGCCACTTCAAACGCACATCGTGTTCGAGTTGATGCTTTCTCGAAGATCAAAGCAATGTTTTTGCCGTTGAGTTTCTTCTGCTCAGTGCCTGCATACTTAGCTTTTTTTAGGTCAGCAGACAGGTCGAGTAAAAACTGAATCTCTTTAGGAGTAAAGTCGAGAAGTTTTAGAAAGTTACGATTGCGAAGATTAAAGGCCATCTCTCGCTCCTTGCGTATATAGAATCAATGAAGAACTTAGTTAAACATAAAAATGCTATATTTGTGAATATTTATTTTATTAATTTGATAAAAAAGGCCAGTAAATGAATACTGGCCTAGATAAGATTATTGAGTCTGTTTAACTGAGCTCTTTGACTTAGATACCATCTCTTTCGATAGGGCAACTCATACAGCGCGCGCCGCCACGACCACGGCCTAGCTCGTTGCCAGGAATCGTTAGAACTTCGATACCCGCTTTGTCGTATTTCTCATTGGTGTAAACATTACGTTCATAACCAATCACGGTACCTGGTTTCACTGTCAGTACGTTGTTTGCGTCATTCCACTGTTCACGCTCAGCTTCGTAGTTATCACCGCCGGTTGTGATGATCTTCAGTTGATCAAGGCCTAGCGCGCCTTCAATCGCTGACAGGTAGTTTTCAGCTTTCTCGACACGCATTTCGCCATTTTCTTTTGGCGTTAAGCGCCAAGTGTCGAGGTCTTTACGCACGATCTCTGGATAGACAGAGAACGTGTCGATATCCATGTGTGTCATCACCGTATCAAGGTGCATACAAGAGCGGTGTTTTGGTAGATCGATCGCAATCACTTCGGTAGCTTGGCCTGATCTAAATAAGCTAGCCGCTAGGTTTTCGACACCTTGTGGTTTAGTACGCTCTGAAATACCAACCAGTACCGCACCTTTACCGATAACCAGTACGTCACCGCCTTCAATGTTAGCGTTGTCGTAGTGAAGGTCTTCATCACCAAAGTACTTAATGAAATCTTGGCCTGCGAACACTGGGTGCCAGCGGTAGATAGCACGCAGGTGGTTCGTTTCACGTTGACGTGCAGGCTTCATCATCGGGTTAAGCGATACACCGCCATAAACCCAGCAAGAAGTATCTCGCGTAAATAGGTGGTTAGGCAGTGGCTCGATAACGAAATCGAGTGGTCGATGCATTTTAGGCAGCATCGATGATGATTTGATAGGAAGCTCAGAGTAGGCCAAGCCACCGAGTAAGATCGTTGCTAGATGCTCATTATCCATTTGAGCAAGGTAGTTTCTTAAGTCACGGGCGAAAGTCGGCCCATAACGGAAATCTGAGATTTGAGTATTCAGCAACCACTCACGAGCCTGAGATACGGCAAGCGTTTCTACTAGCAGGTCATGCAGCAGTAGTACTTCTACGTCTTGGCTGCGCAGCGTTTCTGCAAAGGCATCATGTTCTTCACCAGCGGCTTCAACGGCAAGTACATCATCAAATAGAAGCTCATGACAGTTTGAAGGGGTGAGGTGGGTGAGTGCTCTTTCAGGTCTATTTAGGAGAACTCGTCTCAATTGACCGACTTCGGAGCCAACGTACAGCTTACTCATTTTGCATCCTTACTATTAATCCAGCGTCTATTTATGACAAGCTTGTCCGTAATATGCAAGTTTTGTAGATTGAGTTAATACAAGGTATTTGGGTAATAATTGGTCATAAAACCTGTGATTTTTAAGTTTATACAGATTAAATTCCAACTAACTGGCTATCGAACGGAACAACGTTTTTGAGGATCTATGCTCAATTCGTGGCTTGTTAAAATTGAATTTTGCTTATTAATCGTGATTTTTTATTCACTATTATGCACTTTTTGATAACAAGCTGAGGATTTATGCACCCCAAAAGCGGTTTAGCGTATGCACCTAACGTGACTAATCACGCAAGTTTTATTCAATAAGCCCTAAAGTGGCCACAAAAACGAAATGCTAAAATACGGCGTAGTTAATAAAATGTTGAAAATTTGTTTCTGTGATTTTGATTTCACTTTTGAATTGATATTGGCGCTGCGATCTCGCGATAAACTTACCTTTCTAGGCCTGATCTGGGTGGCTTTTCTGGACGATCCGTGCCATATTTCGTGGCAATCAAATTTGATCTTTTCATAGTCAACACTCTGGAGCAGACACATGTCTCACGAAGATGAATATCTATCAGTAGCGGAATTAATTGAATTTCAAAAGGAAGAGACTCGCGACATCATTACAGCATTAATTGAAGATGGTAGCGATCCTGAAGCTCTATACGATATCGAGCATCACCTATTTGCTGAAGATTTCGATGTGCTTGAGAAAGCGGTTGTTGAAGCATTCAAAATGGGCTTTGAAGTGCTTGAAGCTGAAGAGACAGAAGACGAAGATGGCAATAAGCTACTTTGTTGTGATGCAACGATGCAATGTACTCTGAATGCAGAAGCGATTGATGAGCAAGTTGAGAAGCTTGTAAACCTTGCAGAGAAGTTTGACATTATCTACGACGGTTGGGGCACTTACTACGAAGGTGAAGATGCTATCTACCCAGACGAAGATGATGAAGGCGAAGAGTAATTCTTTCCCAATTTTAAAAAATGCCAGCCTCGAGCTGGCATTTTTTTACCCTCAGAAAAATAAATGTCTTTATATGCATTCATTCATTATAATGCGGTCAAAATTGATCTAGCTCAAGGAATGATATGCGGTTGCTTCTCGATGGTCTTTGGCAAATTTCGCCACTGACGGATCTCTCTATCCCACAAGATGACATCACCTTTCCGGCTCCGTTAAGCTCAAAGCTCCCTGATAGCTTGAGTGAAAGTCAAATTGCAGAGCAAGAGTGGCACCTGATGCACGACATCGAAGTGGATGACGCTATGTTAGCGTGTCCATTTGTTGAGTTAGTGATGGCTGGAGTCGATTATTTTGCTGAAGTTCGACTTAATGGTGTGGCTGTTTTTGATTGTGATGGTAGCCAAGCTGAATACCGTAAAGATATCCGTCCTTATATGCAGTCCGGCCGAAACCGTTTCGAGATCCTTTTCCTTGAAGAAGAGGAGAGCCTATTGCTTGAAGAAGACATGGATGACTCTGTATCTTCACAGGCTATCGCTAAATCTGATTCACGCATCGGGATTTGGCAAGCGCCATACCTGCAGTTCGTTCGAAACGTCAAGCTAGAGCAAGTTGTCACAGAGCAGATCTGGCACCACGGTGGTGGCTGTGAGTTTAAAGTGGATGTTATCTATCAAACGCTAAAGGCGGGGTTAGTATCGGCATCCATCAAGTTTAATGGTATGACTCTCGTGATGCCGATTGATGTACGCGCTGAACATACTGGCGTCGTGTTCCAGGTCGAAGCTCCTATCATTTTTGATATTGAGAATCCTAACCCCAAGTATCTATACCCATTAGAAGTGGTACTTGATGGGCAAGAAGAGAGTTCTTTTGTTGCCTTGAACCCAACTTCTTGCGTCAGTAACTTTCTACGTTAACTCCGTATATTTTAGCGTTATCTTCTTTCGCTATAGCGGCGCATTCTGCTTATAACGACTTGGCCATGACAACCTCACAAGCGTCGTGGCCTGTTTCTCCCCAAGCTGACTCAAGATGCTCAAACCCAAGCTTCTCATAGAGTTTGACCGCAGCACCCAAGCACTTCGTCGTTTCTAAATACATGTGTTGATACCCAAGTTGCTTGGCTTGCTTTAAGCTCAAAGCGACAATTCGCTTGGCTAGGCCATGCCCTCGAGTTTGCGGTAAGAAGTACATCTTTTGTAGCTCACACACATTGGGTTTACCTGCTAGAGGGGCAAAGCCACCGCCTCCGACGATCTTTCCGTTGTGTTCGATAACCCAGTACATTGCATTCGCTTGGCTATAGACAGAGTACATATCGTCGAGTGTTGGATCGGCCACGCCATAACCTTTATCTTCTGTGAGTCCATGCTCAGCCGAAACTTGGCGAATGATTTGTGCGATGCTTGGGTTGTCTTGCGGTGTAATGGGTCTAAGGGTGAACTCAGCAATTTGTTCCATGATCTGCCTATGAAAGGGTCACTAATATGTGACCCAATATATGGTGACTAAGCATGTTGGTGCAAACAGAATTGTTGTTGTGCCATTTGGTCGCCTGATTTACGTAACCAGACTTTCTCGTGGAAGTAGTAAGCAACGGTATTTAAAGTTGGCTCTAGCAAAGCCATCACGCCGCCTATGAAAGCATCTCCAGTCAACAAGTAGACAACGGTAAAGGCAACACTAAAGTGGATGGTAGCAAAGCTTGCTGTTTTTAATTTGGTCATCCACTGGCGAGCTTTAAGAGCTGGAACTTGAGCCCACGCCTTTTCATGAAAATAGAAGGCAACAGTATTCACAGAGGGCTCAATCATAGCGATTAAGCTACCAATTAAGATGTCGCCTGTTAGTACATAAGCGACACTAAATGCGATAGTAAAATGTAATGCAGCAAAGGTTAGTGTCTTTTTCATGATAATTACTCAGTCGTTGTGTTGTTTTGATAGGTCTATTATTGAGAATTATTATCATTAAGTATAATGGGAAGTAGAGATTAATTTGATAGATGAAACCTATCAATCAGTGCGGCTAGAGTGAGAAGCATTGGAATATTGGAATCAGGGACATAAAAAAAGGCTGGTCACCAAGACCAACCTTTCTATTTAGACCGAGAAGTTTGAAGCCTTCTCGTTCACTCGGTTTTAAAGCGCAGCGATTGTCGCTTTTTGCTCTTCAAGCTTAACAAGAGTTTCCTTGTAGCCTTCAAGCTTTTCACGCTCTTTCGCGATAACTGCTTCTGGTGCTTTAGCAACGAAACCTTCGTTACCTAGCTTACCTTCGATACGTTTAATCTCGCCGTGAGTCTTAGCGACTTCTTTATCTAGACGAGCAAGCTCTGCATCTTTGTCGATAAGACCCGCCATTGGGATCATCAACTCAGATTTGCCAACCAGTTTAGTTGCACAAGCAGGAGTCTCTTCACCATCAGCTAGAACTTTAATATCGTCTAGCTTAGCTAGAGAAGTAAGAACGATCTTGTTCGCTTCGATACGAGCGGCATCTTTCTCATCAGCAACCTTGATCATTACTTCTAAGCCTTGGCTTGGTGCAATGTCGTATTCCGCACGTAGGTTACGGATAGCAGTGATGAAAGTCTTAACCCATTCGATGTCGTCAACGATCTCAGCATTGAAGTTAGCTTCATTAAACTGAGGAAGCGCTTGAGTCATGATTGTCTCGCCTTCAACGCCGTCTACTAGCGGCTTAACGCTCTGCCAGATAGATTCAGTGATGTAAGGAAGAACAGGGTGAGCAAGACGCAGAGTCTTCTCAAGAACCGTGATAAGCGTGTAACGAGTCGCTTGTTGTTGAGCTTCAGTACCTTTCCAAAGAACAGGTTTAGTTAGCTCTAAGTACCAGTCACAGAATTGGTTCCAGATGAATTCGTAAAGCGTGTTTGCTGCCATGTCTAGACGGTAGTTGTCTAGGTGAGCATTAAACTCTTTCGCTGCAACTTCAAACTGAGACTCAATCCACTTATCGGCTAGAGAGAATTCCATGTTTGCACGGTCTTCTACAGACAGTGACATGCCACAGTCGTGCTCTTCTGTGTTCATCAGTACGTAACGGCTTGCGTTCCATAGCTTGTTACAGAAGTTACGGTAACCTTCAAGACGCTTCATGTCCCAGTTGATGTCACGGCCAGTTGAAGCCATAGCAGCAAGAGTGAAACGCAGTGCGTCAGTACCGTAGGGTTCGATACCGTTTTCGAATGTTTTACGTGTGTTCTTTTCGATCTTAGCAGCCAGTTTAGGTTGCATCATGTTGCCACAACGCTTCTCTACTAGCTCTTCAAGGCCGATGCCGTCAATCATGTCGATTGGGTCAAGTACGTTACCTTTCGACTTAGACATCTTATCGCCGTTTTCATCACGGATAAGACCTGTCATGTAAACAGTTTTGAAAGGTACTTGAGCCTTGCCATCTTCGTCTTTCACGAAGTGCATGGTCATCATGATCATACGAGCAACCCAGAAGAAGATAATATCAAAACCAGATACTAGTACTTCAGATGGGTGGAATGTTTTCAGTGCTTCAGTATCTTCAGGCCAGCCTTGTGTGCCGAACGTCCAAAGTGCAGAAGAGAACCAAGTATCCAGTACGTCGTCGTCTTGCTTAAGCACAACAACAGGCGCTAGGTTGTTCTTTTCACGAACTTCTTCTTCAGTGCGACCTACGTAAACTTTACCATCGTTGTCGTACCATGCTGGGATACGGTGGCCCCACCAAAGTTGACGAGAGATACACCAGTCTTGCACGTCACGCATCCACGCGAAGTACATGTTTTCGTACTGCTTAGGTACGAATTGGATTTGACCATCTTCAACCGCTTTAACTGCAGGTTCTGCAAGAGGTGCTGTGCGCACGTACCATTGGTCAGTCAGCATTGGTTCGATAACCACGCCACCACGGTCGCCGTAAGGGACAGTCAGGTCGTGATCTTTGATCTCTTCAAGAAGACCAAGCTCATCGAATTCAGCAACGATAGCTTTACGTGCAGCAAAACGCTCCATACCTTGGTACTTAGCAGGGATACCTGTTGAGTAAACATCGCTTTCTTCGCCGTTAGTCGTGAAGACTTCAGCAGCATCACGGATATCAGCATTGAACGTTAGGATGTTGATCATCGGTAGGTTGTTGCGCTTACCCACTTCGTAATCGTTAAAGTCATGAGCTGGAGTGATCTTCACACAACCCGTGCCTTTTTCCATGTCTGCGTGCTCATCGCCTACGATAGGGATAAGACGGTTTACAACAGGAAGTAGGATTTCTTTGCCGATAAGATCTTTGTAACGAGGATCTTCTGGGTTAACAGCAACACCAGTATCGCCAAGCATGGTTTCAGGACGAGTCGTCGCAACAACGATGTAGTCTTTACCATCTGCCGTTTTAACACCGTTCGCTAGCGGGTAGCGGAAGTGCCACATGAAACCTTTTTTGTCTTTGTTTTCAACTTCAAGATCCGAGATTGCAGTGTGCAGTTTAGGATCCCAGTTTACTAGACGTTTACCACGGTAGATTAGGTCTTCTTCGTATAGACGAACAAACACTTCTTGAGTCGCAGCCGATAGGCCGTCATCCATAGTGAATCGTTCACGATCCCAATCTACAGATGCACCAAGACGACGAAGTTGTTGAGTGATCGTGCCACCTGATTCGCCTTTCCATTCCCAGATCTTGTCGATGAAAGCTTCACGGCCGTAGTCGTGTTTTGTTTTGCCTTCTTCGGCAGCAATCTTACGCTCAACAACCATTTGAGTTGCGATACCAGCGTGGTCAGTACCCACTTGCCAAAGCGTGTTTTTGCCTTTCATACGTTGAGCACGGATAAGCGTATCCATGATCGTATCTTGGAACGCGTGACCCATGTGTAGGCTGCCAGTGACGTTCGGTGGCGGGATCATGATGCTGTAAGCTTCTTTTGATGTGTCACCGTGTGGCTTAAAGTAGCCTTTCTCTTCCCAAGTCTTATACAGAGCTTGTTCGATTGATGTTGGGTTGTATGTCTTTTCCATAGTGCTCTTAAACGGATACTGTGAATGGTTAATCGTGGTCAAACTTCATAAGTGAAGCTTCTTGAATCTAAATCCAAAGATAGCTTTAACTATGAGGTTTGACTATGGATGTTGAATCTCGATAGTTTGTAGCTGATATCCAGCTTGACGGTAAATTTTATACCTTTCTCGAGCGAGTTGCTTAGCTTTTTCTTCGCAAGGGACGAAGTCTATCACCTGAGCAAAGGCGTTCGCAAAGGTTGTATGATTATCGGCCAGATTAATTACTAGCTGACGATTCCAATTATGTTTTACGCCTTGATAGCCAATTTCGATGTTGGTTGAATACTTCGGGCCTTCGCCAACCAAGTTGTGCGCAATAAAATCACAGGGTTCGACTTGCCAGAAAACTTCAGCAATACGCTCGGCATGCTCTTTGTCATTACAGTTGAGATAAAGTTTAGCGCCTTGTTTTGCAAAGTGCTGAGCAAGAAACAGCACATAGTGAGTAAAACCATCTTCGCGGGCTTGCGGACTGTCTGAAGGCACTATGTAAAAAGTGGCAGTTTGCATACTTAACACTCGAACTGAAAATTGTGGACCTCAATATTACTTGGTCTACAGACTCTAACAAATAGCAGTTATTAAAAAAGGGCCCGTAGGCCCTTTTTACTATTTTGAAGATGGCTCTTCAGTCTCTTGGCCGCTGCGGTTCAATAAGAATTGGACAAGCATTGAGACAGGACGACCTGTCGAGCCTTTCGCTGCGCCTGACTTCCACGCCGTACCAGCACTGTCGATGTGTGCCCAGTGGTACTTCTTAGTGAATTTAGACAGGAAGCAACCAGCAGTAATTGTGCCGCCAGGACGGCCGCCGATGTTCGCCATATCAGCGAATGGGCTGTTTAGCTGCTCATGGTATTCGTCAGCCATAGGTAGACGCCATGCTCGGTCGCTTGCTTGCTCTGAAGCATTAACAAGTTCATGAGATAGTGGGTTGTGGTTTGATAGAACGCCACTGATGTGGTGACCTAGAGCAATAACACATGCGCCAGTTAGTGTCGCAACGTCGACAACACAATCAGGTTCAAAACGCTCAACGTAAGTTAGAGCATCACATAAAACCAAACGACCTTCTGCATCAGTATTTAATACTTCAACGGTTTGACCAGACATCGTAGTTAGGATGTCACCAGGGCGATAAGCGTTGCTACCAGGCATATTTTCACAACCCGCTAGAATACCAACAACGTTGATTGGCAGGTTAAGTTTCGCCAATGCTTTCATTGTACCGAATACAGAGGCAGCACCACACATATCGTACTTCATCTCATCCATGCCTTCGCCAGGCTTAAGTGAGATACCGCCTGAATCGAAAGTAAGACCTTTACCGACTAGGACGATAGGTTTTGCGTCTGGATCCGCAGCGCCTTTGTATTCCATGATAGACATCATCGATTCGTTCTTAGAGCCACGGCCTACTGCTAGGTATGAAGTCATACCCAGTTTTTCCATCTCTTCTTCGCCAATGATCTTAGTCTTCACAGTTTCATAATCGTCAGCTAGGCGACGAGCTTGAGATGCAAGGTAAGCAGGGTTTGCGATGTTCGGTGGCATATTGCCTAGATCTTTCGATGCTTTCACGCCTGAAGCAATAGCAAGGCCATGAGAAATAGCTTTCTCACCAAGGCTCAATTCACGACGTGTAGGTACGTTGAATACCAATTTACGTAGTGGGCGACGAGTCTCTGGCTTATTACTCTTGAATTGGTCAAACGTGTAAAGGCCATCTTTAGTTGCTTCTACAGCTTGACGAACTTTCCAGTAAGTGTCGCGACCTTTAACGTGAAGTTCTGTAAGGAAACATACTGCTTCCATAGAACCTGTTTCGTTTAGTGTGCTGATGGTTTTTTGGATGATTTCTTTGTATTGACGTTCGCCTAGCTCACGCTCTTTACCACAGCCTACCAGTAGAACACGTTCTGAAAGTACACCAGGTACTTGATGCAGTAGTAGCATCTGGCCAGGTTTACCCTCTAGATCACCGCGACGAAGCAGTGAACTAATATAGCCATCGCTAATCTTATCTAATTGCTCGGCGACTGGAGAAAGGCGGCGCGGTTCGAATACACCGACAACGATACATGCGCTGCGTTGTTTCTCTGGGCTGCCACTTTTTACACTGAACTCCATGCGTACTCCTACATCCTGAAGACAAATCGAACTAAATGTTAGATAATGGGTTCTTACTTGTTGGATCCTATAATGGAACTAACCTTAAAGAAGAACGCTAACACTTAGCTAAAAATTTAAAAAAATAAAAGGTTCAACGGGAAATTATAGTGATTCAATCAAAAAAACAAGTTTTGTATAGGTAATTTGAGCGTGATTATTGTTAGATATTTGATCCGCGAGACAATCAAGAGCCAATTTGCGATCTTTTTTGTTCTCTTTCTCGTGTTTCTCAGCCAAAAATTCATCAGTGTTTTAGCGGATGCCTCTGATGGTGATATCCCTGCGAGTCTTATATTGTCGATTGTTGGCTTAAATATGCCAGCGATGGGCCTATTGATGCTTCCACTCAGTATCTATATTGGTATTTTGCTTACTTTTGGCCGCCTTTACGCTGAAAGTGAAATAGTGGTCATGAACGCCACCGGTATCGGTAATAAATTCCTGATCCAATCTGCGCTTTACCTCGCTTTAATTACGGCATCTGTTGCAGCCTTTAACTCATTTTGGTTATCTCCTTGGTCACAAGACAAAGTTGAACAAATGTATGAAGAAGTAGCTGCAGAGAACAGCGTTGATTTGCTACCAAAAGGTAAGTTTGAAGGTACGCCGGATGGCTCTTCTGTCGTGTTTATTGATGATATCGACGGTAATAAGTTAGAAAACGTGTTCGTAGCTCAAATGCGTCCGCGTGATTCTGTACTGCCAAGTGTGATGTTCTCGAAGTCAGGTGATGTAAAAGAGCTCAGTGATGGTCGCCAAGTGATCGTAATGTACGATGGTACTCGTCATGAAGGCATTCCGACTCGCCTCGACTACAGGGTGACGCACTTTGAAGAATACGAAGGCCTGATTGGTCAGCGTGAAGTTGAGAAGAAAGGTCGAGACTGGGAAGCGATCCCTACGCTTGAACTGATTGGTAACTCAAATAATAGTGCGAAAGCAGAGTTGCAGTGGCGTATTTCTTTGGTACTTTGTATTCCATTGTTGACCATGCTTGTCGTGCCACTGTCTGCGGTAAACCCTCGGCAAGGTCGTTTTGCGAAAATCGGCCCAGCAATACTGATTTATCTCACCTATTTCTTAGCAATCAGTGCAACCAAGTCTTCAATCGAAGAGGGGAGCATTCCTGCGGTAATCGGCATGTGGCCAATCAATGCGTTATTGTTATTTGTCGCGATTGGTGCCAACTTTATGGATAGCGTGCCAGTAAGGCGTTTGAAAGAAAAATTCAAGAATAAGAGGTTGGCTTAAGCCGTGTTTAAGATTCTCGATTTATATATAGGCAGAACCATCATCGCAACGACGTCACTGGTATTGGTGACGTTTGTTGGTCTCTCTGGGATCATCAAATATGTAGAACAGCTAAGAAAAGTTGGCCGTGGTACATACGATCTATTACAAGCGCTGTATTTCGTTTTATTGAGTATCCCTCGTGATATCGAAATGTTCTTTCCAATGGCTGCATTGCTTGGCGCATTGATAGGGCTTGGTATGCTTGCTGCAAGTTCTGAGCTTGTCGTTATGCAGGCAGCTGGTTTCTCTAAGTTAGATATCGGCCTATCAGTACTTAAAACAGCTATTCCACTGATGATCGTGGTGACATTGCTTGGTCAATGGGGAGCACCGCAAGCGCAGAAAATGGCTCGTGATCTAAGAACTATCTCGATTGCTGGTGGTAATATTATTTCGACGCAAAGTGGTGTCTGGGCTCGTGATGCCAATGACTTCATCTTCATTGTCAAAATCGATGACCAGAAGCTATATGGAATGAACATGTGGCGCTTTGATGAAAACAAGGCACTTAAAACCGCTATTTATTCTGACGAAGTTGATTACGTTGGAGACAACGTGTGGACGATGAAGGATGTAGAGATCACGTCTTTTGAAAACGAACTTCAAATTACTAAAGAAAGTTTACCGACTTACTCTTGGGAAACGTCATTAGCTCCAGATAAGTTGGCGATAGTAACGGTTAAACCAGAAGAGCTATCGTTAAGTGGGTTGTATGATTATGTTTCTTATCTGAAGGCGTCAGAGCAAGATGCATCACGCTATGAATTGGCGCTGTGGAGAAAGATAACCCAGCCAATTTCGATCGCGGTTATGATGTTGATGGCACTGTCGTTTATCTTTGGTCCTTTGCGTAGTGTGACCATGGGTGCGAGGATTTTGTCAGGTGTTATTGCTGGCTTTACCTTCTATATATCCAGTGAGTTCTTTGGCCCAGTGAGTTTGGTTTATCAAATACCACCCGCCTTTGGCGCAATAGCCCCGAGCGTGGTGTTCCTTGGAATTGCCATCATGCTCTTGAGGCGGAAACTGTAAATAGTAAAAAGGAAGGCATAACGCCTTCCTTTTTTGATCTTGATTGGAGCTAACTTAAATCACATTATCGTGCTTGTGGTAACACAACGACTTCGGTCTTTGCCCAGATATCGTGAAAGCCACGTTTTTCAGGATCGAATGGAACACATAGGTTTGCCAGTCCAAAACCTGAAGTACCTAAACGAATCAGCGCCTGAGTTACTGTGAGCGCTGAGCCATCTTTGTTTTGAACGCGCAGCTTCCAAGCTCTCATGCCGAGAGTTTGACCAGCTCTAGTCCAGAAGAACACGAAGAAATATACCCAAACGGCGACTAAGTAAAAGGTATATGCAGGGCTCCAAATCGGATGGTTGGTTAAGAAGTCACTAACATCGGCATAACCGCTGTGGTTAAAAATGCCGAGAGCCATGAGCGCGTGCAGTAGAGCGACAATGACGCCAGCCGCCAACATTTCAATAGCGATTACGATCAGAGCGTCGTAGAACAAGGCACCAAATCGGCGCATGACTCCTGCTGGTGGCAGAGTGTTTGTTGATGTCATGTGTTATTACTTCTTTAAAAATTGAGGCGTCAGAATATAGTTTAAGGCTTAGCCTGAAAAGAGACATGACGCACAGCTTATGACTTAGTGGCGAAATTATCGGCAAACACACATGAATTCAAGTTTTTATACTTGCCACATCAGTTCGCATACGTATAATGCCAAACATCGAAAGGGCAATGCCCCAAGATAATGCCGGTATGGTGAAATTGGTATACACGACGGATTCAAAATCCGTTGCCTTCGGGCGTGGCGGTTCAAGTCCGCCTACCGGTACCATATTTAAATGACAAAGCCTCGACGAAAGTCGGGGCTTTGTTGTATCTGGGATATAGGAAGCGTTGCCTTCGCGGTGGCGGCAAGAATGCCTGTCCAATCAGTCCGCCTATCGGTACCAAACATAGAAAGGTCGCTTTTATAGCGACCTTTCTATGTTTTGGACGTATGTGAATTTGAAATCCGGCGTGTCGTTGCAGTTGCTCTTCAATCAGACAGATCTTGATGTTTCACTCCTAAATCTCATAATTTCCCTTCGCTATTCGATCTGATAATGAATTAATTATCTTAAATCATGATGTTACCTGTCATTCTCTTTTCTATTGTCTATGTTTAAAGGACTAACAGAGGAGATAGATATGCTGACAGTAACCCCTTACTTGTTTTTTGATGGTCGTTGTAATGAAGCGTTGGATTTTTATCACAAGTGCTTTGGTGGTGTGGTTTTATCTAAGCAGCTTTTTAGTGATGCACCACAGGTAATCGAGGGCGCTCAACCTGATTGGGTTATGCATGCTGAGTTCGAAGCGTTTGGTATGAAGCTGATGATGTCTGATGGTGTTAAGGCAAAAGAACTTGAAGGCAACAATCTCGCTCTCTCTCTTGTGACTGAAGATACCGCGACTCAAGAACAAATCTTTGAAAAGCTCAAGAAGGGAGGGCGGATAATGACTCCACTCGCAGATACTTTTTGGGGGGCTCGATTTGGCAAAGTAGAAGATAAATTCGGTATACGCTGGATGGTGCACTGCGACTCTTTAAGTTGAGCCTGTGAAATTGGATAGTGAAATTGCTGCTTGGTTTTATTAGAATTATAAATAGAGATTAATCATCAATATTATATATAAAAATGGGCAGCATAAAGATTACCGTAGATCGCATTCAGCCCGGTCTGCATATACGACTCCCCGTAAAATGGAATGAACACCCATTTTTATTCAACAGCTTTAAAATCAAAGATGACGCTCAAGTAAAAGTAATTCGACATCTTGGGATTAAGCACGTCTATATAAACCTGAGTCAAAGTGATACCTCACCTTTACCTGTTAATCACGTAGGTGAACAAGAAGTCGATATTGATTCACAGGTAAGCCTTGAAACGGAAAGAATGTGGAAAGATAAGCATGAGCGTATCGAAACCCTTAGCTCTTACCGCCGCAGGGTGAGTCATTGTGAGAGAGAGTTTGAACGTTCGCTTGCTCGAATGCGATCTGTGATGACCAAGATCCGTAACAGACCTTTAGATGCGGTAGGGGAGGTTAAGGCTCTTGTTGATGATATCGTTGAAACTCTAGTGAGCGATGATAACGTCACCTTGCACCTTATGAATGCTAAAGCAGATTTCGAAGATATTTACTTTCATACTCTAAATGTTTCGGTTGTTGCACTGATGATAGGAAAGGCCAAAGGCTATAACACACAGCAATTGAAAGACCTCTCATTCGCAGCGTTGTTTCACGATGTAGGCAAGATCAAAATACCAGTCGCGATACTAAGAAAGCAGAGTGCACTAACGGTGCCAGAAGAGAACTACCTGAAGCTTCATACTAAATACGGTGCGGATATTGTATCGGCAATTGATGACTTTCCTGAAAGTGCTAAAAAGGTGATCGCTCAACATCATGAGATGAATGATGGTTCTGGCTACCCCGAGGGCTTAAAAGAACATGAGATTGATGAATTTGCCAAGATAGTCGCCGTGGCTAATGCATTTGATAACCTTTGCCATGGTAAAACGCAATCTCAACAAATGATCCCGTATTTGGCACTGTCCCACCTATATAAGAGCTGCAAGCATCTATATAGCCAAGATAACTTGGGGCTGTTAGTTAAGTTCATGGGAGTCTATCCACCAGGAACTGTAGTACAGCTTTCAAATGACTCGATTGGGATTGTGATATCCGTTAACGCTAAACATATGCTTTATCCAAATGTACTTATCTATGATCCTAGCGTGCCAAGAACCCAAGCTCCGATCATTGACCTCTTTATTAAAGAGATCAAAATCGTTAATGCCGTTCATCCAAGCAAATTACCTGAACAAGTTCGAGAGTATCTAAACCCTAGGGCTCGTTTATCTTACTTTTTTGATAGTGGAGAGTAGTTATCCACAGGTCGTTGTGGGTAATTTGTTCGAAACTTGGGGTGAAAGTGGTATAAATAAGCCCTTGGTTGAAATGTCTTCGCTTAACCTCTTTTTTTAATAAAAAACGCATTTATTGCTTGCCAATATGAGCGGCATCTCTATAATGCCGCCT
>NZ_JBFRTR010000016.1:1030-32818 GCF_041474215.1 Vibrio sp. 10N.222.52.C12 | reverse complement strand
GTGTAGAAGATGAAAACATCCTACTAGATGACTTCGGTGGTTAATCCACTTAAGTGATTGATATTATGGCTGACTCCTACGAGTCAGCCATTTGTTTTTCTAAGACAGCTTTTGACAACATACTGGCTTATATAAGAAAGAGTAAGGCATTCAAAATACCTATTTTTTACTCTTATTTTTCCTTATATAAATCCTCAACATTAGACAGGAGTAAGCAAGTGAGAATTTGGCTTGTTGCATTAACTTCTTTGATTTTTCTTGCGGGCTGTGAGCAGTCAAGAGAGCAAGTGCATTTGAGTGGCCCAACGATGGGCACGAGTTACAATATTAAATACATCAATGGTGATGAATTTCCTGAGTCTAATGAAGTTCATACAGAGATCGATCGTCTACTTGAAGAAGTAAACGACCAGATGTCGACTTACCGTGAAGATTCCGAATTAAGCCGTTTCAACCAGCATAAAGGTGCGGATGCGTTCGAAGTATCTGAGCAAACAGCGACGGTTGTGAAAGAAGCGATTCGTTTGAACGGTCTTACTGAAGGAGCTCTGGATGTAACGGTTGGTCCGTTAGTTAACTTATGGGGTTTTGGTCCTGAAGCTCGTCCTGAAGTTGTGCCATCAGATGAAGAGCTGGCGGCTCGCAAGGCTAAGATTGGTATCCATCATCTTAGTGTTGAAGGCAACATGTTGAAGAAAGACCTACCTAACCTGTATGTCGATCTATCCACGATTGCAAAAGGTTGGGGTGTTGACGTCGTCGCTGACTACCTTGATTCTATCGGTATTCACAACTACATGGTTGAAGTCGGTGGCGAAATTCGTCTGAAAGGTTTAAACCGTGAGAACGTGGGCTGGCGTATCGCGATTGAGAAACCAAGCGTTGATGAGCGTAATATCCAAGAGATCATCGAGCCGGGTGATATGGCTATCGCAACCTCTGGTGATTACCGTAACTATTTTGAACGTGATGGTGTTCGTTACTCACACATCATCAACCCTGAAACAGGAAAGCCTCTTCACCATAAAGTGGTTTCTGTGACTGTTTTAAACCCGTCTTCAATGACTGCAGACGGCTTATCTACGGGCCTTATGGTCTTAGGTGAGGAAAAAGGAATGGAAGTCGCAAACCAACATAACATCCCAGTGTTCATGGTGGTAAAAACAGCAGATGGCTTTAAAGAAATTGCTTCTGAAGCATTTAAGCCATACTTAGGTAAATAAGGTAAGCGAGATAATTATGAATACATTTCTGATTACATTTGGTGTTTTTCTTGCAGTAATCGCAGCGATGTCAATTGGCTATATTATCCAAAAGAAAGTTGTGAAAGGTAGCTGTGGCGGTTTGGGTGCTGTTGGTATTGATAAAGTATGTAACTGCCCTGAACCTTGTGACGCGCGTAAGAAGCGTGAAGCACGTGAAGCTTACCGTGAAGAGAAGCTGGCTGAGCGTCAACAAAAAGAAGCGGCTTGGAGTAAAGACCGTATCGCTTAATTGGTGACAGTCATAGGGGATAGAGTTATCTATGCCCTCAAATTGAAAAGCTCAAGATTATCGTCTTGAGCTTTTTTAGTTTTGAGGTCTAGCAATTAATCTTGGTATACCAAAAATGGAAACAGAGGCGAATGACTATTGTTCGATTTGCATGCTGTTACGCGCAAACACTAGTTGGTTTCTACCTTGCTCTTTTGCCGTATAAAGAAGCTCATCAGCGGCTTTGATCTGCTCATCTAGCTTCGCGTCTAAATCGGTTACGCCGATACTGATACTGACCTTGATTCTTTGAGAGTCATGCTCAACAACATGGCTTTCAATGGCTTCTCTCATGGACTCTAAGTTGTCAACAAAGCTCTCAAACGAACCACACGACTGAATACAAAATTCTTCGCCACCGAAGCGTACAGCAACATCATCTTTAAAATGGTCTTTGATGATCTTGCCGACTTCCACGAGGACTGCATCACCACCATCGTGACCGTAGGTGTCGTTCACTTTCTTGAAGAAGTCGATATCCATCATGGCTATACTGCGCTGCTCACAACCTTTACATGTTTGATTGAACAGGTAACGACGGTTCCATAAGCCAGTAAGAGCATCCTCGTTGGCATGTCGAAATAGCTCGTTGGCCGCTTCTTTCATATCAAGCAGTTGATGGATACGGCAAAAAAATTCTTCTTGGTTAAAAGGCTTGTAAAGGAAGTCGTTAGCCCCCGCTTTAAGGAATCGAGCTGTCATGGTGCGATCATCACTCCCGGATAATCCTAGAATGGCCAACTGGTTTCTGTCGTGATCGCGTCGAATCTCACGGATCATCGCTATACCGTCTTTCTTCGGCATATCATGGTCTGTAACAACGAATGTAATATCAGGGTCGTTATGAAGGAGCTTTAATGCTTGTTCGCCATCTTCGGCTTGGATAGTTTGGATATATTGGTGTTCTAGAAGTTGAGCTATGTAACGGCGAACGACCGCTGAATCATCGACAACCAATGCTTTGTGATGGCGATTATTCGAAATTCTTTGAACCAGGGGAAGTAGGTAGCTTACTGATGACATACTGTCTTTAAGTATGTAATCGATAACGCCTTTGGCTAGGACTTGCTCTCGCAGTTGATTGTCGAACATCCCGGTCAGGACAATGATTTTCTGTTGATAGCCTAAGACGAGATCAATGATCTCGCCGTCTTGGCCGTCAGGTAAACAGTAGTCGAGGACTGCACACAAGAAATCCGTTTCTTGCTCTAAGATCGCTTTGGCTTCTTCTACAGATTCCGCCAACGCAACTTCATAGCCATCGTTCTTAAATTGTTGGTAAAGATAGTTTCTGAATGCGCGACTATCCTCTACCACTAGTATTTTTTCACTCAAAAGCTATCCCTACTTATAGACTAAATACTCCTAACAATACTATCAGAATAGTGGGCGGCGAATGAAGTGAAACCTGTTGAGCTGGACTCCAGATCATTTTAAATCTGAGAATAATTGATTATACTGTTCATAGATACAGTTGTAAGGTTGAGTTATTTCCAAATGTGCAGTTCGGACCAAGAGAAAGTCAGAAAAATAATCCATGTCGATATGGATTGTTTTTACGCGGCTGTAGAAATGCGTGATAACCCTGCTTACCGAAATCGCCCGTTAGCTGTTGGTGGGCATGAAAAGCAACGCGGCGTTTTGAGCACCTGTAATTATGAAGCCCGCAAGTTTGGTGTTCGCTCTGCAATGCCTACCGGAAAGGCCCTACAGCTTTGTCCTAATCTATTGGTTGTGCCGGGAAGAATGTCGGTCTATGTCGAGATATCTAAAAAGATCCGTGAAATCTTCTCTCGATACACATCAATCATTGAACCACTTTCCTTGGATGAAGCTTTCCTTGATGTCACCGATTCTAAGCGGTGTCACGGTTCAGCAACACTTATTGCCGAGTCTATTCGCCGTGATATTTGGAACGAACTGAACCTGACAGCTTCTGCAGGAATTGCACCGATTAAATTCTTGGCGAAAGTGGCCTCAGATCTGAATAAGCCCAATGGTCAGTTTGTTATCCCTCCACAAGACGTGCAATCAGTGATCGATGAGCTACCACTTGAAAAGATTCCCGGTGTCGGCAAAGTGAGCATAGAAAAGCTGCACCAAGCGGGTTTCTTTACTTGTAAGGATATCAAAGAGTCTGACTATCGAGACCTGCTACTCAAGTTTGGCCGTCAAGGTGCATCACTCTGGAAGCGCAGTCATGGCATTGATGATCGAGAAGTTATCATCGAGCGCGAGCGAAAATCGGTAGGTGTAGAGCGCACCTTTACCCAAAACATTTCAAGCTACGCAGAATGTTGGCAGGTAATCGAAGATAAGCTATTTCCTGAACTCGAGACTCGCTTAGAAAAGGCTAGCCCAAGCAAAGCGATCATCAAGCAGGGCATTAAGCTCAAGTTCGCCGACTTTCAACAAACCACGATTGAACACATCCATGCCTCTCTCGATCGTGAACACTTCAAAGAGCTGCTTAGTGAAATACTGAAAAGACAACAGGGGCGAGAAATACGCCTGCTTGGTTTAAGCGTAATGCTGCAACCTAAAGACCAAATGCGTCAGTTGAGCTTCTTTTAAAGATAATGAGTGAGATGAATACCGACTACGCTTCATAGCCTAGTCGGTTTTTTATAAGTAAGAATTACCTAGGAAGTTGTTTTACTCGCGCTAAGGTATCACTGAACGGTTGCTGCTCTAGCTTGCCGTAACCGACCATTTTACTGGCTTTGAGTTTGGTTGAAAGCGGGGTGGCGATTCCACATAAGAAGCGAGTAATTGCCTCGTCGGTAATCAGTTGTTGGCTAGCCGAAATAAACTCATGTATCCATGTCATCACCGTCTCATCATCGATAGGTTCAACATCAACGGTTGGTAAGATTGCCACTTCTCCTCGACATACAGAGCAGTGACCGCAGTTTGTTGGTGCTTTCTCATCGGCAAAATAACTCGCAAGGCGTGAGCTTAGGCAAGTATCCGCCTCAAAGAAATTCAGCATTTGGTTAAGGCGGTTTATCTCGCTGTTTTCTTTTGCTTTAAACAACTCAGTTAGACGCTCTGACAGTTGCATCATATCTTCAGAAGTATTGTGGATCGCGTAGACATCGGTGATCTGCTTGCTTTCTAGTTCAATCCAACCTTGTTCATTGAAGTAGTCGATAGCCGCAATCACACGCTGACGATCGGCTTGGAAGTGTGTCCAAAGCGCATCGAAGTCGACTTGGCACCACACTCTTGCTTGAGGAGAGCATTGGAAAATCGCTTCGACAAATTGACGACGTTCACTTTGAAATTGCTCTGTGATCTGCTGTTTCGGACGAATGAACTTAAATTTGTAGTCTGCGAAGTAGCTGTACTTGGGCTCAATCACACCTTCAATTTCGAGATACACCAGTAGTGTTTTTAGCGGTAACTGACGAATGTTGGATTCACGTGATAGTTGATTAAGCATGATCTCCCATTGATTCGAGCCAGAAGCGCCAATGTTTTGATTTTCGTAGATCTCTTTTAATACCGCTTGGATCGATATGTTGTCTGGCGTATCACCAAAAACGAAGTTCTCGAGTGTGCTTAAACCGTGTTTGTTAGCCAGTAAAATACATTCAGACGCTTGCCCATCTCGACCAGCTCTGCCGATCTCTTGTGAGTAGTTTTCGATCGATTTTGGTAAGTCAAAGTGAATCACTCGGCGAATGTTGGACTTATCCACGCCCATACCAAACGCGATAGTTGCGACGATACAGCTCACGTCATCATTCATGAATTGGTGTTGAATAGCATCTCTATTTTCAGGCTTAAGACCCGCATGGTAAGCCACTGCATTAACGCCAGCATTGCGAAGCTGCTGAGCCACCATCTCTGCCGTTTGTTGAAGGGTGACATAAACAATAGTCGGAGCGAGAGAAGCTTGGTTAACCACATTGCACAAGGTTTCTAGCTTACTGGTTTGTTCACAAGGTTGAATCGACAGATCGAGATTTTGACGATAGAAACCCGTAACCACAACGCGCTCCTCATCAATTTCAAACTTTGACTTCATATCTTGGATAACCGCTGTAGTCGCAGTGGCTGTCAGTAGTAGAACCTGAGGAATATTGAGCTGTTTTTGGTATTGAGGAAGCTTCAGGTAGTCGGGTCTGAAGTTGTGTCCCCATTCTGAAATACAGTGCGCTTCATCGACCACAAGCAGTGAGATCGACACTTGGGAGATAAACTGACGAAAGCGTTCGTTCTTCAAGCGCTCGACGGAGATCATGAGGATCTTGGTGTCACCGTTACGCACTGACTGCATAACCTGTTGTGTGGTTTGTCGGTCTTGGCTTGATTCGATTGCCGCTGCGCTAATGCCTTTACTGTGCAGGAAAGCGAGTTGGTCTTTCATCAAGGCTAACAGTGGCGATATCACCAAGGTTAAGTGCGGTAACTCTAATGCTGGTAATTGATAGCACAGCGATTTACCTGAGCCTGTCGGGAATATCGCGGCAGTCGAGTGACCAGATAGAACGTTATCAATGACTTGCTTTTGCCCATTGCGCAGTGAGTCGAATCCGAATACTTGTTTTAGCTTCTGCTCAATCATTTATGTTCTACCTGAGTTATTAAGTGTCGTATTGATGCTAAAGCGGGCGCCCATTCATGATAGCGTCGCTTGATGAATCAAATGTCTTGCACCTGATTGTACCTAATTCTATTCTGTAGCTCCTATAGAAAAGCACCCCAATAGTATGAATAAGTCTGAGCTTCGCCAAATAATCATAGAGCAACTTGAATCCCGATTACGTATCGCACAATCTGCTACTCAACGCGCTATTGATGCTGCGACAGATGAAGAGACAGTGCCTGAACATAAGTACGATACATTGGCATTAGAAGCTTCGTATCTCGCCCATGGTCAAGCGGTGAGGGTACAAGAGTGTGAAGACGATATTCAGTGTTATCGTAACTTAGTGTTGCGTGATAGTGAGAAGGTTACGGTGAGCAGTTACGTTGTGGTCATTGACGAGCATGATCAATATAAACACTTTTTTATGGGGCCGAGAGTCGGCGGACTTTCTGTCACGTGGAATGAGAATGAGATTGCCATAGTGACGGCAAATGCACCTTTTGGCCAGGCTCTAATGGGTAAAGAAGTTGGTGATGAGATTGAGTTTAAGGTCGCAGATAAACAGTTTTGCTACGAAGTTATCTCTATCGACTAACTAACTGACTAATAGATATAAAACGTTTCTCTGACAAAGGAGCATATACCAAGGGTATAGTAATCTGGCAGATTGATGAGAGGATGTTATGAAAAACAATGTATTTATGAAAAACAGTGTATTAATTGCATCGTTAACAGCGGCGATCTCTGTTGTGAGCCTGCCAACATTTGCGGCTCAATGTCGAGTTGATTTGAAGAATGAACTACGAATTGATGACCAAAAAGTCGAAATCCATCAAGTGAATGGTGATACGGCCGTTTTTGATGATAACAACGACCTCTATATTCATGGTGAGAAGGTTGAGCTTGATGCCGACCAACAAGCGGCGATTGAGAAATATCGCGAAAACATGAGTGAGTACTTACCTCGAGCGAAACAAATGGCCAACGATAGCTTAGCGTTAGCCAATGACGTGATTGATGATATCGCGGCTAGCCTGGATTCACCTGAGTCATTTGATAATGTAAAAGAATCAATGAAAACCTACTTTGCAGAACTGGAAGCGCGTTATTACAAAGATGGCGAATTAGTGTTGCCTGCAGAAAGCTTTGATTCGATGGCCAATGGCTGGTCTGAAGATTTCGAGAAGGCGAAAGAAATCTTTAACCAAGAATTTATCTCTAGCGCTTTTAATGCGATGTCAGAAAAAATGAAACAAGACGGTGGCCTAAACCTGACTGAACTGGCTGACAGTATGGCTGAATTAAAGCTGAAAGTTGAAGAGCGAATGAAAGAACACTCTCAACAAGTACAGGAGGAAGCGAATGAGTTCTGTGATTCACTTGATGAGATGGCAGAACAAGAGCAAGAACTGCATGAAATCATTCCGAACTTAAAAGATTACCAAGTCTTCACAATTTAATTCGAGTCTAGTGATGAATAGTAAGAGCACCGGTCGGTGCTCTTTTTGTTTGTATAAATGGAACCACACGGCGAGTATTTATCTCAATTCAATCCATTTCCTTCTTAAGCCTACTGCTTCGCTTTGTTGCTTATAATTGAACGATAAGACTGGTTTTTTGTTAATTTTGTTGTTCTAAATAGCGCATTGATTGTAAAAATCAGAGAATTGTTCATTTATTGGTTGTGCCTATCATTGCTTTTTATTACTGTACTTCTCAACTAGTTTACTGATTTTTAATGCGGGCGATATGGACCAACAATCTTCCTCTTCAAGAGAGCACTTTAGCTCTCGTTTAGGTTTTATTTTAGCAGCGGCTGGTGCAGCGGTTGGCTTGGGTAATATTTGGGGTTTCCCGACTCAAGTTGCTAGCAACGGTGGTGGCGCTTTCCTTTTAGTCTATTTGATCATGATCTTCGTGGTTGCTTTCCCTATGTTGGTGGTTGAGATGGCTATAGGCCGTCACGGCCAAGCAAACCCAGTTGATAGCATGCGATCTTTGACGACAAACCCTTTGGGTAAGAAAGTCGGTGAGTTTGTCGGTTGGGTTGGACTGAGTGTACCAAGCGCAGTGTTGGCGTTTTACAGTATTGTTGGTGGCTGGTTGATCTGTTTCCTAATTGGTGCGGTCGCGGATCTTATCGGCCTAGAAGCGATTGCTGATTGGTTTAAGGGCTTCAGTGTTGAGCGCAACGTATTTGGTACCGTCGCGTTCTATGTACTGACTATCTTGATTGTGCAGGGCGGTGTTAAGCAAGGTATCGAGAAATGGTCGACTCGTTTGATGCCTGCGCTGTTTGTTTTATTTGGCTTATTGTTTGTTTACATCATGACGCAATCTGGCGCGATGGAAGGCCTAAAACATTACCTTATTCCAGACTTTGAGAAAGTGTGGGATAGAAAACTGATTCTGGCGGCAATGGGACAGGGTTTCTTCTCACTCACCATTGGTGGTTGCTCAATGTTGGTTTATGGCTCTTACTTAAGCAAGAAAGAGAACCTGCCAAAAATGGCGATGAACGTGACGCTGGTTGATACTGCTGTCGCTTTTATTGCTGGATTAGTGGTGATGCCAGCAATGTTTGTTGCGATGCAAAAAGGCGTTCAAATCTACGCTGAAGACGGCTCACTATTAAGCTCTGACACTCTAGTATTCAAGGTTTTGCCGTTGATGTTTGATAGTTTAGGTGTGCTTGGACAGATCTTTGCGATTGTGTTCTTTTTACTACTAACGATTGCTGCACTGACTTCTTCGATTTCGATGCTTGAAGGCCCGGTTGCGCTAGTGAGTGAGCGTTTCAATACTAGACGAACGCCAACAAGCTGGGTGATTGGTGGTGCTATCGCGCTGTTTAGTGTGGTGATTGTTTACAACTTTGCTGCGATGTTTGGCATGGTAGCGATGATTGCAACTCAGTATCTTCAACCAGTCGCTGCACTGATGTTCTGTGTGTTTGGTGGTTGGGTATGGAGCCGAGCTTCAAAAGTGAAAGAGCTTGAACAAGGCAGTCCTGATTTTCAACTTGGTTGGTTTGGTAAGGTTTGGCCAATGTATGTGAAGTTTGTGTGCCCAATTTTGGTAGCAACGGTTATCTGGGCATCTTTCGGTTAATGCAGAACCCTATCTGGGCTTTTTGAAATTACCTCCTCTGAACTTGAAATATTAAGCACAAAGCCACTCATAAAGAGTGGCTTTGTTGTTTTTATATAAAGCTTAGTGGCACGA
This sequence comes from Vibrio sp. 10N.222.52.C12, assembly GCF_041474215.1. Classification (NCBI taxonomy): domain Bacteria; kingdom Pseudomonadati; phylum Pseudomonadota; class Gammaproteobacteria; order Vibrionales; family Vibrionaceae; genus Vibrio; species Vibrio sp. 10N.222.52.C12. Next base: position 23,463 of record NZ_JBFRTR010000016.1, on the reverse strand, counting down.
AATATAAAGCTATAGCGGCACGAACAAGATAGAAAAAAGGCGCTGAACATAATATTCAGCGCCTTTGCATTGTTCGTTAAGCAATCGTGATTACTTAATTTCCATACCTTGAGCTTGCAAGTCCGCATGGTAAGAAGAACGTACAAACGGGCCACACGCTGCGTGAGTAAAGCCTAGCTCTAGAGCAATCTCTTTCAGCTCATCGAACTCAGAAGGCGGCACGTAGCGTTCTACTGGTAAGTGGTGACGGCTTGGTGCTAGGTATTGACCTAGTGTCAGCATAGTCACACCATGTTCGCGAAGGTCTTTCAGTACTTGAACGATCTCTTCTTTTGTCTCGCCAAGACCCATCATCACACCTGATTTTGTTGGGATATCAGGGTGCTGCTCTTTGAATTTCTTCAGTAGATCAAGAGACCACTTGTAGTTCGCACCTGGACGCGCTTTACGGTATAGACGTGGCGCTGTCTCTAGGTTGTGGTTGAAAACATCTGGCGGGTTGTCTTTCATTAGGTCAAGCGCAACGTCCATACGACCGCGGAAGTCTGGAACCAGTGTTTCGATACGAATATTTGGGTTGAGTTCGCGAATCTCACGGTTACAGTCAGCAAAGTGCTGAGCACCGCCGTCACGCAAGTCATCACGGTCAACTGAAGTGATTACAACGTACTTCAGTTTCATGTCTTGAATTGTTTTAGCCAGTTTCTTCGGCTCTTCAGCTTCAGGAGCAACAGGACGACCATGGGCAACATCACAGAACGGGCAGCGACGAGTACAGATAGCGCCAAGAATCATAAACGTTGCCGTACCGTGGTTGAAACACTCGGCTAGGTTAGGGCAAGACGCTTCTTCACAAACTGAGTGCAGGTTGTTTTTACGCATTGCTGATTTGATTTCTTGAATACGATGGCTGTCTGAAGGAAGTTTAATCTTCATCCATTCAGGCTTACGTAGAACTTCTTTCTGTTCAGCAGGCATATTCTTTACGGGAATTAATGCCATTTTGTCAGCGTCACGATATTTAACGCCTTTTTCCATTTGGATTGGTTTGCTCATGATTTTATGCTTCTGCTGTAATGTTACTGGTGGCTTGAATGTCTACTTGGTCATAGCCGAGTAGCTCTACGAGCTCTTGTATTAACTGTTGCTCAACGTTTTCTAGTTCACTTGGTCCGCCGAGTTGGCTTACCTGCGCCATTTCCATACCTTGGTAACCACATGGGTTAATACGTAGGAATGGAGACAGGTCCATATCGACGTTGAGTGCTAACCCGTGGAACGAGCAGCCACGTCGAATACGTAATCCAAGTGAACAGATTTTCTTGCCATCGACATAAACACCAGGAGCGTCAGGTCGGGCAGCTGAATCTATATTGTAAGCTTTCAGAGTATTGATTACGAGGTTCTCGATATGAGTAACCAAATCACGTACTCCGAATTTCTTGCGGCGGATGTTAATCAGAAAGTAAGCCACTAATTGGCCTGGGCCGTGGTAAGTCACTTGGCCACCGCGATCGCTTTGTATTACAGGGATATCACCGGCATTTAATACATGCTCAGCTTTGCCTGCTTGTCCTTGAGTGAAGACAGGGTTGTGTTCAACCAACCAAACTTGGTCTAGGTCTTCTTCCGTGCGTTCGTCTGTGAACTTATGCATGGCTTTCCATACAGGTTCGTAATCCTGACGGCCTAATTTTTTTACGATTAGCTTATTTTGCAAAGCTGCACTCCCTCAAGGATTAATAAAGTGAACGCATTATAAACGCGAAACATGATTCTAACTACAGACGGACTGCAAGGTTTTTCAACTTTCTTTGTATTTATTGAAAATTAAGTTGAATGAATTTGAGCTAGATAGGGCGCTTTAAACAAAAACAGCGGCAATAAGCCGCTGTTTTTCATGTGTAATCGGAGATTACAGAACCATACGAACGATTTCGATCTCGCCCAGTTCTTTATAAAGAGTTTCTACTTGCTCAATTGAAGTCGCAGTAATATTGATAGAAACAGAGTGGTAGTTACCTTTCGCACTTGGTTTTAGCGTTGGGCTGTAGTCACCAGGAGCATGACGCTGGATCACTTCTAGTACTAGCTCAGTCAGTTCTGGCTTAGCGTGGCCCATTACTTTGTAAGTGAATGAACAAGGGAACTCTAAGAGGTCTTTTAGTTTTGCATCAGAATTGATGTTCATGATTAGCTCCAAAAGGCTAGACTCTCGCAAATTGGCGAAATGTCGATAAAAAGCGTGTTCGGTCAACAGACACGAGTAATAAGGCGGAATATTACGTGTAAATATCACCGAACTCAAGATCAACAAAAGCCGCACATGGCGGCTTTTGGTTCACTAATGAGTAAATCATGAACTTACTCATTAGGTTAGCTAGACAACAAGCTTAGGTTTTACTTAGAACAAACCTTTGGCTGGTTTAGAATAAACCCTTGAACAGAAGAACTAGGTAGTCCCATAGGCGGCTGAATAGGCTGCCTTGGTCTACATCTTCAAGTGCTAGTAGTGGGTATTCAGCAACGTCTTCACCGTCGACTTGGTAGAATAGTTTACCAACCACATCGCCTTTGCTGATTGGCGCTTCTAGCTCTTTCTCAAGAACGAAGCTTGCCTTCAGGTTCTTAGCTTGACCACGAGGTAGCGTAACGAAAGTATCTTCGTCGACACCCAGTGCAACGGTGTCTTTACTGCCCATCCAGATCTTCTCTTCTACGAAGGTTTCACCCGCTGTGTGTGGTGCCACTGTTTCGAAGAAGCGGAAGCCGTAGCTAAGCAGCTTTTTACTTTCTGTCTTACGAGCATTAGCATTCTTGGTACCCATAACTACAGCAACTAGGCGCATTTTGCCTTCGGTCGCTGAGCTTACTAGGCTGTAACCTGCATTGCTTGTGTGGCCCGTTTTGATGCCATCAACGTTCATGCTCTTATCCCATAACAGACCGTTACGGTTGTACTGGGTGATGCCGTTGTAAGTGAATTTCTTCTGTGAGTAGATACGGTACTCGTCTGGTACGTCGCGAATCAGCGCCTGACCAAGTAGCGCCATATCGTAAGGCGTTGAGTATAGGTTCGGGTTGTCTAGACCGTGCACGTTAGCGAAGTGCGTGTCTTTCATACCGATAGAGCTTGCCCATGCGTTCATTAGGTCAACGAATGCATCTTCAGATCCGGCGATGTGTTCAGCCATCGCAACACAAGCATCGTTACCTGACTGAACAATGATACCGCGGTTCAGTTCTTCAACTTTAACCGTTGTACCTACTTCAACGAACATCTTAGATGAATCTGGGAAGTTTTTAGCCCAAGCATTTTCACTGATTACAACATCGTCGTTTAAGTTGATGTTGCCACGTTCTAGCTCTTGGCCAATTACGTAGCTCGTCATCATCTTGGTTAAACTTGCTGGAGAAAGTTGAGTATTCATCTCTTTCTCTGCTAGTACTTTGCCTGAATGGTAATCCATCAGAACAAAACCTTTAGCGGCGATTTGAGGTGCATCAGGAACAACAATAGGAGCGGCGAATGACGATGTAGCTATCGTTGCAGAAAGAGCAACAGAAGTAGCAAAAATCGATTTAACAAGTTTATTAGATTTAATCATTTTGAATGCAATTATTTGGTGAACTATTCATATATTAACAGAATCACTCTGTCACACCAGAGCGCTGATTACCAGAAGTAACTGTTAGATTAATTAGCGAGTTAGGGTGTGTTTTTTTATATAAGCTGACGGGTAACCCATTAGCTTAACTTGTTCTAATTTTTCTTGAGTCAGAGCATAGTCATGAAATGGCCCAATCATCAGACGGTAGTTGTCATCATTTGGCTGCAAGAACGTTGCTACTTCTAGCTTTTCGGCTAGATCTTTAGCTAACTTCTCGGTTCTATCTTCATGCGGAGATGTTGCGACTTGAATGATAAATTGCGGTAAAGCGGCCTTTTTATTTGCGTCGGTTGGCATAGCCACAGTAATGACTTCAATCTCAACATTTGCCGTGCCCGTTCTCAGTACATCGAGCTTATAAGCTGCCGCATAACTAAGGTCAATGATTCGGCCTTCATGGAATGGGCCACGGTCATTGATACGAACAATAGTGGTTTTGTTATTGTCGGTATTCGTCACTTTTACATAGCTTGGAATTGGCAATGTTTTGTGAGCTGCTGACATCGAATACATGTCGTAGATCTCGCCGTTAGACGTTAAGTGACCATGAAATTTCTTACCGTACCAAGAGGCCTTGCCTTTCTCAGTAAACCCTTCGGTCTTTTTTACGATCTTGTAGTCTTCGCCACGCAGAGTGTAATCCGTATTACCACCTAAACTATAAGGTTCATACTGAGGGTGAGCATCTTCTAAATGCTCTACCGAAATCGGTGCGTCTGGTGCAATATCTGAATCAATATCGTAGCGGCCTGTTGGCTGCTTTGAAGAACAACCATTGATTAAAATCGCTAGCCCCAAGATAGAGACTATTTTTTTGATTGGCAGCTCTTCAACCAAGGATGCTTTTTTTTGAAACGTTGTAATAGACATCGATTAGGTCGCCTTTGAGAATGCTTTTCTGTGTGTATGTATCGACATTAAAATACCAAAACCAGCCATAAGGGTAACCATTGAAGTACCGCCATAACTGACTAGAGGAAGAGGAACACCAACTACAGGTAGGATGCCACTTACCATGCCAATGTTTACAAAAATATAAACGAAGAAGCTCAGTACAATACTTCCGCCCATCATTCGACCGAATGCGGTTTGAGCTTGGCTCGCAAGCACTAAGCCACGTCCAATAATAAACAGGTAGATCGCAAGCAAGAACAAGATACCGATCATGCCCCATTCTTCGGCGATGACCGCAAAAATGAAGTCAGTATGACGCTCTGGGATGAACTCTAGTTGAGATTGAGTGCCTTGCAACCAACCTTTTCCTGATATACCACCCGAACCTATCGCAATCTTACTTTGAATGATGTGGTAACCCGCACCTAATGGATCTGATTCAGGATCAAAAAGGGTTCTAACACGCACTTTTTGATATTCACGCATCAAGAAGAACCATAGGATTGGGATAAATGCCCCTAATGCGATTGCGGCGCTAGCAATGATTTTCCAACTGATACCAGCCAGGAATATCACGAAGATACCAGATGCGGCGATAAGGATAGATGTACCTAGGTCAGGCTGCTTTGCGATTAGAATCGTCGGTACAAACACCATCACTAGCGAGATCGCTAATGTTTGGAATGTTGGTGGAAGTGAGCGCTTACCGATAAATCGTGCCAGCATCAAAGGCACCGCGAGCTTTAATAGCTCTGACGGTTGGAATCGAACAAAGCCGAAGTTTAACCAACGCTGGGCGCCTTTAGAGGCTTCACCAAAGAACAACACGCCCAATAGCAAGATGACACCACCTACAAATAGCAGTGGTGCCAAGGTTTCATAAGTACGAGGTGAGATTTGCGCTAGGAAGATCATCACACCTAAAGACAGAGCCATGCGCATCGCCTGGCGGTCCATCATCGCAAGGCTTTGTCCGCTTGCGCTGTACATGATCAGCAGGGCAAAGCCCATTAAAACCAGAATGCCAAGCAAAAGCGGCAGGTCGATATGCAGCCTTTCGAATAGGGCTCTATTTCGTCCAGTTGAAGGATCAAGTTTCATTATTTAATTGGCTCACTTTGATAATCTTCTGCAAGGATAATATGGTCTAAAATCCTTCTTACTACTGGGCCGCCGTTAGAAGAACCGCCACCTGCGTTCTCTAGAACGATAGTCACGACGGCTTCAGGATCTTCAAAAGGCGCGTAACCCGTAAAGAGGGCGTGATCGCGTAAGTGCTCTGCGATTTCATCCGCGTTGTACTCTTCATCTTCTTTTAAGCCGAATACCTGTGCGGTACCCGATTTACCAGCGGTTTGGTAAGACATCTTCTGGAATGAACGTCTTGCCGTACCTTTCTTACCGTGGTTAGCCAGCCTCATACCTTCCTGAGCGATATCCCAATACTTCTTCTTAACCCCGGTTAGCGGTGGGTAAGTTTCAATGTCCGACATGATTTGTTCATCGAATGGACGACCGTTATCAATGGTTGAACGAAGTAGGTGAGGTGCGGTTACTTCACCTTCATTGACCAAAACTGATGTGGCTTTTGCAATCTGCATGGGTGTTGCAGTCCAGTAGCCTTGGCCAATACCAACTGGGATGGTGTCACCTTGGTACCAAGGCACACGGTGTCTTGCCATCTTCCAATCACGAGTTGGCATATTGGCTTTGCTTTCTTCATAAATATCGATGCCAGTATAATCACCAAAGCCGAACATCATCATCCATTTGGATATGCGATCAATGCCGAGATCATAAGCAATTTGGTAAAAGAAAGTATCCACTGACTCTTCAATCGCTTTCTCTATATCAACGACCCCGTGTCCCCAACGCAACCAGTCACGGAATGGTCTTGTTTTTGAATTAGGGATCTTCCAATAACCTGGGTCATTACGCGTTGTATTAGGTGTAATCACACCTTCTTGCAGAGCCGCAACAGCAATGAATGGCTTGATCGTCGATGCTGGTGGGTAAATACCTAGCGTTGCACGGTTAACCAAAGGGCGGTCTTTGTCTTGAAGCAGGGCGTTATAACCTTTAGACGAAATACCATGTACGAATGCATTTGGGTCGTAGCTTGGGCTAGATACCATGGCTAACACGCCATTGTCTTTCGGGTCGAGAACGATAGCTGAGCCACGGCGGCCATCCAGTAACTTATGTACGTATAGTTGTAGCTTGATATCCAAGTTGAGCACGATATCTTTACCCGGAACCGACGGTACAAATTTTAGAGTACGGATCACTCGTCCACGGCTGTTAACTTCGACTTCTTGATAGCCAGCGGTACCGTGAAGCATGTCTTCGTAGTAGCGCTCAATACCAAGTTTACCGATGTCGCGAGTGGCTTGGTAATTGGCGTCTTTCTCTTCGCGAACCAGGCGCTGCATATCACGGTCATTGATGCGCGATACGTAGCCAATCACGTGAGTTAACACATCACCATAAGGGTAGAAACGTTTTAGCGTACCTGTAACTTCAACGCCTGGGAACTTATGTTGATTTACAGAGAAGATCGCAACTTGTTCTTCGGTAAGCTGATTCAGAATAGGTACTGACTTGAAGCGTCGTGAATTGCGACGATCACGATCAAATAGTTCAATGCGCTCTGGCGGGATCTCGATTAATTCTTGTAGACGGACGAGCGTGTCATCCATATCTTTGATTTTTTCTGGTGTGATTTCTAGGTTGAAAACCGGGCGATTTTCGGCAAGAAGCACACCATTACGATCATAAATCAAACCACGGTTGGGGGCGATTGGAACGACCTTGATACGGTTATCGTTAGAGCGGGTTTTATAGTCTTGATATTGATTGACCTGAATGTTGTACAGATTAACAACCAACATCGATATCATGACTATGATCCCCGCAAACGCAACAAAAGCACGATTAGTAAATAGTCGTGCTTCTGCTTTGTAATCACGGATTTGGCTACGTTTACGTAACATTAACGCTTATTCTCGATGATAAGGGTGGTTAGCAGTGATGCTCCAAGCTCGATACAAGCTTTCAGCCATGATAACGCGTACTAATGGGTGAGGGAGAGTAAGCGCAGACAGAGACCAACTTTGGTCTGCAGCCGCTTTACATGCAGGTGCTAATCCTTCAGGCCCGCCGATAAGGATAGAAACGTCGCGTCCATCCAACTTCCAACTTTCCAATTGCTCTGCCAGTTGTGGTGTGTCCCACTTTTTACCTGGGATATCAAGCGTGACAATGCGGTTGCCTTTTGGAACCGCTGCCAACATCGCTTCGCCTTCTTTTTGAAGAATGCGTGCAATATCCGCATTTTTACCGCGCTTTCCCGCAGTAATTTCAATGAGCTCTAATGGCATATCATGAGGGAAGCGGCGTTTATATTCTTTAAAGCCTTCTTCAACCCACTTTGGCATTTTTGTGCCAACTGCGATTAACTGGATCTTCAAAGCTTAGCCCCAAAGTTTTTCTAGTTGGTACAGTTCACGGTGTTCTTCTTGCATAACGTGAAGCATGCTTGTGCCCATATCTAGAACAACCCATTCACCTTCTTGCTGGCCGTCCATGCCTAGTGGCTGCATACCTGCTTTACGTATTTCATCAGCAACATGCTGTGCAATAGAAGCAACATGGCGCTTAGAGGTACCTGTACAAACAATCATGTAATCAGTAACGCTTGATTTGCCTTCTACATCGATAGTCACAATCGATTCTGCTTTCATGTCGTCGGCTTTGTCTGCAAGAAAATCTTTTAGTTCTTCACGTAACACGGGGTGTTCCTTTAATCTGAATTTAGCTTTTTAGGGGCTGTCGACCCTAGAATATACCACGCTTTTATGCGTGAAATGGTATTGAAGCTGAAGGGATACAAAACTCTACGCTTAACTGATGAATTAGTGGCCAAGGCGACTGCTCATATTGAGTTTTTGTCATCAATTCAGCTTGAGTGAGCAACGCGAACAAAGAGTGTAATTGAGAAATCGAAACTCTTGTTAGCGCGGCGTTATAAAGAGGCTTTTTAGATTGCCAGATACGGTGTTTTTCGAAGACCTGACCAATCGGCATCTGTTTCATTTGTTGCTGCATTTGTAATAGCAGAGCAAGCTCTCGTTGTATGCTACGCAGCAAGATAACTGGCTCGACACCTTCCGCTTCCAATTGTCTCAGAATTCGTTGTGCTCGATTGCCTTTACCTGCCAGTAATGCATCACTCCAATGGAAGGGAGTAAAGTGATTGTGGCGGCTTAGAGACTCTTCTAAGCGTACTAACGTAAGCTTTCCGTCTGGATATTGAAGCGCCAATTTTTCTAAGCTTTGTGTTAGAGCAAATAGATTACCCTCATGCCATTGTGCCAGCATTTGAATAGCTTCAGGATCTGGCAGTAAACCGATTTTACGACAGCGCGCTTGAACAAACTGAGGTAGTCGGCCAACATCCGGAGTTAGGCAGCTGACCCAATGTCCTTGATTCGAGAGCGCCTTAAACCATTTTGCATTCTCTTGAGCTTTAGTGAGTTTAGTGCCCACCAAGATTAACAAGATATCACTGTGGATATGCTCGGAGATTGCGAGTAGCTCTTTCGCTATTGCGGCATTGACGCCTGACTCTGGCAGTTCAAGCTCGATGACCTGACGGCTAGAGAATAGGCTCAGTGCTTGAGTGCAGTCGTAGACTTGATTCCAGTCGAGACTGCTATCAATCGCAAAGCGGTGACGTTCTTCAAAGCCTTGCTGTTTTGCAGCCTTTTGAATCGCTTCTCTGCTTTCTTGTAATAGCAGTGGCTCATTACCAAAGATCAGGTAAACGTTGCTCAGTTGTTTAGCAAGCTGTTCTGGTAAGCGGTCAGCAAAAATACGCATCAAATAAACCTATTATTGAGCAGATTCGCTGAGCTCTGGTTGTTGTTCTGTGCTTGGTTCGATTTCAACGTCGTCAATCTCAACATTCTTGATGTTGTATTGCTTTTCGAGTTCTTTCACTTGAACGTGCTCTAGTGCATCTAGGTCCATGCTATCAGCTGCAATGTTCGCTTTTAGACGAGCCATCTGACGAAGGATTTGGCTTGTTGCCAACTTACGCATCTCATCTTCGATCATGTCTCGTTCAACCGACTTCGCAAGTGCAGTTAGCGGGTTATCTAGGTAACTACGGGTTACGCTGGTTGAGAACGTCTTTGAGCCTAGATCCGGGACAGTTACGCGGTATGAAGCGCGGAATGTCAGTTCTTTCTCTGCTGCACGAGTGTTTTGGTATAGAGACAGAGTTCGCTCACCTACGCTCTCACTAATAATATGCAGGTTAGGTGTATTCTCAGCCGGTGGCACAATTTCTACATCATTCATACGCAGTTGACCTTTCATCATACGTGTAAACGTACTGTATTGGTCGTAACTGGTTACGGAGATCTTGTTGAGTTCTTCTGGTACGGAGTAATCACCACGTAGGTGGAAACCACACGCACTTAATAGGCTGACGGTTAAAACAACAACAGTAACTTTCAATGAAGATAGTGAAATCAGGCGCATTATTTGATGGCTCTCATGAAGGTAGAATACTTATTTAAAGGCTTTAGTTCGTTTGAGTGGTTAGGCTCAAGTCTAAAGCGCTTAAATAAGTAGACAGGGCAATTAGCTACCCTGTCTACAGACTGCTTTTGATGAACTAAGTTCGTTAATTCTTTAGCAATTGCATTGTGCTAACGAAATTAGTTAGCGACGATGTTTAGAAGCTTACCTGGTACGAAGATAACTTTACGGATAGTTAAGCCATCTAGGAACTTCTTAGCGTTCTCATCGTTTAGACCAAGCTCGCGAACTTGCTCTTCTGTTGCATCAGCAGCAACGGTTAGTTTCGCACGTAGCTTACCGTTGATCATAACAACGATAGTTTTCTCGTCTTCAACTAGCGCTTTCTCATCGAAAGTTGGCCATGTTGCTGAGTCTACGTTTGATTCACCAAGTGCAATCCACATTTCGTAAGAGATGTGTGGAGTCATTGGGTAAAGCATGCGTACTACCGCTTTTAGCGCTTCGTCAAGGATTGCACGGTCTTGTGCAGATTCTTGAGGTGCTTTCGCCAGCTTGTTCATCAGTTCCATGATTGCAGCGATTGCCGTGTTGAACGTTTGGCGACGGCCAATATCGTCCGTTACTTTCGCGATAGTTTTATGGATATCACGACGAAGTGCTTTTTGGTCGCCAGATAGCGCAGAAGCATCAACAGATTCAGCAGCACCCTTAGAAGAGTGAGCGTGAACCAATTTCCAAACACGTTTAAGGAAGCGGTTAGCCCCTTCAACGCCAGACTCTTGCCACTCAAGCGTCATGTCTGCAGGTGATGCAAACATCATGAATAGACGTACTGTATCAGCGCCGTACTTGTCTACCATCTCTTGTGGGTCGATACCGTTGTTCTTAGACTTAGACATTTTGATCATGCCTGAGTGTTCAACTTCACGACCTTGATCGTCGACTGCTTTTTCGATGCGACCTTTACCGTCACGTTCAACCGTTACGTCAGTCGGTGCAATCCACTCTTTGGTGCCTTTTTCGTTTTCGTGATAGAACGCGTCAGCCAGAACCATGCCTTGACATAGTAGTTGCTTGAACGGTTCATCAGACGTCACGTAGCCAGCATCACGTAGAAGCTTATGGAAGAAACGAGAGTAAAGCAGGTGCATACAAGCGTGCTCGATACCACCAACGTATTGGTCAACTGGTAGCCAGTAGTTTGCTTTCTCTGGATCTAGAATGTCGTCTGCTTGCGGTGAACAGTAACGTGCGTAGTACCAAGAAGACTCCATAAACGTATCGAACGTGTCAGTCTCACGTAGAGCGGGTTCGCCGTTGAATGTTGTTTCAGCCCAAGACTTGTCAGCCTTGATTGGGCTCGTTACGCCATCCATTACTACATCTTCAGGAAGAATGACTGGCAGTTGGTCTGCTGGTACTGGGTGAACTTCACCGTCTTCAGTGGTTACCATTGGGATTGGAGCGCCCCAGTAACGTTGACGAGATACACCCCAGTCACGTAGACGGAAGTTTACTGTCTTCTTACCTTTGCCTTCAGCTTCAAGCTTCGCAGCAATTGCATCGAATGCTTCTTGGAACGCAAGACCATCGAATTCACCAGAATCAAACAGTACACCTTTTTCAGTGTAAGCCGCTTCAGACACGTCTAGTTCAGAACCATCTTCAGGTTTGATTACTGGGATGATATCGATGCCGTACTTAGTTGCGAACTCGTAGTCACGTTGATCGTGAGCAGGAACCGCCATTACCGCACCTGTGCCGTAATCCATAAGTACGAAGTTTGCTACGTATACAGGAACAACACGGCCGTTAAGAGGGTGGATAGCCGTTAGGCCAGTATCCATACCTTTCTTTTCCATCGTTGCGAGTTCAGCTTCAGCAACTTTAGTGTTACGACACTCTTCAACGAATGCAGCAAGCTCTGGGTTGTTCTTCGATGCTTTCTCTGCAAGAGGGTGACCTGCAGCGATACCAACGTAAGAAACACCCATTAGTGTATCTGGACGTGTTGTGTACACTTCTAATGGTGCTTCTTCGCCGTTAACAGCGAAAGATAGCTCAACACCTTCAGAGCGGCCGATCCAGTTGCGCTGCATGGTCTTAACCATTTCAGGCCAACCTTCAAGGTTGTCTAGATCGTCTAGTAGCTCTTGAGCGTACTCAGTGATTTTAATAAACCACTGTGGAATTTTCTTTTGCTCTACTGGAGTGTCACAACGCCAGCAACAACCGTCTTCTACTTGCTCATTTGCCAGTACTGTTTGGTCGTTTGGACACCAGTTCACTGAAGATGTCTTCTTGTAAACCAGGCCTTTTTCGTAAAGCTTAGTGAAGAACTCTTGTTCCCAACGGTAGTACTCTGGAGTACACGTTGCGAATTCACGGTTCCAGTCGTAACCAAAGCCTAGAAGCTTAAGCTGGTTCTTCATGTACTCAATGTTTTCGTAAGTCCATGGTGCAGGTGCTGTATTGTTTTTAACAGCGGCGTTTTCTGCAGGTAGGCCGAATGCATCCCAACCAATTGGCTGCATTACGTTTTTACCTTGTAGACGTTGGAAACGAGATACCACATCACCGATGGTGTAGTTACGCACGTGACCCATGTGCAGTCGGCCACTTGGGTAAGGGAACATAGAAAGACAGTAGAATTTTTCTTTGTTTGGGTCTTCACTTACAACGAAAGTCTCGCTGTTATCCCAGTGTTGTTGAACCTTTTGTTCAATCTCTTGCGGGTTATATTGTTCTTGCATCGATGGTATCCGGTTATCTTGGAATTTGTGAGTTCGGTTAGAACAGAATCTTACAGATCGTCATAGAATACCTAAAGGAGCTGAGTACAACAATAGTTATACCCTTCATACTTGCAGTTGCCGCTTAGTAGATTGTGTAATTTTCACTGAATTTCGCAGGGCAACTATACTTAAGAGTATGAATTGCATTTGTTTGTAAGCGGGAGTGCATTGCAGCGCATCCGTTTGCTCACTAAAAGGTTGGTTATCTTAAGGAGGTTGTTATGCCGAAGAAAAAAGCGCTCTATGAAGAAGTCGTCGAAGAGGTGATTGAAACGCTGAAGCATAGCCCTGAAGAGCTCAACAACAAAATCGAAACGTCGGGCAAGTTTGCGAAAGCAGCTAATGATATGACTAAAGATGAGCTTTCATTGATCTCTGCCTACGTGAAGTCGGACTTAAAAGAGTTTTCCGAAAGCTATGAAGAGAGTAAAAGCGGTCCATTCTATTTGATGATTGCGGACTCTATTTGGCAAGGGCTGTTGGATATTACTGATCGTACTAAGGTGGAATGGGTTGAACTGTTCCAAGACTTAGAACACCAAGGCTTGTATCAAGCGGGTGAAGTCATTGGCTTGGGAACCTTAGTATGTGACGAGTGTGGTCACCAAACCGAATATAACCACCCAACCAATATCATTCCATGCATTAAATGTGGTTCTAAAGGGTTTAGTCGTAAAGCCCTTAAACCGTAAGCTTCTGAACCATAGCGTATCAACGCAAAACCACAGCAATGAAAAAGGGTTGACCCGATCAGTCAACCCTCAAATCACTTTTCGTCGAATCTAGCTTTTTGGCTTTCTAATTACCCAACCAATCACCAAGCTGAGCATCGCCCAGATATACAGTGGCCAAGTACCTACTGTGTGATAAGGCGTTTGACCATCCGTTGAAATGAGTTCAGCTTTTAACACTGCCGTTTCAAACTGAGGCACTTGCTTGATTATATTGCCTTTGTAATCAGTAACTGCCGTCACACCGTTGTTGGTCGAGCGAATAACCGGCTTACCAAGCTCCAGAGCACGCATCTGTGCAATTTCCATATGTTGCAGAGGGCCAATCGAACGACCAAACCACGCATCGTTAGAGAGCGTTAAAATAAAGTCAGTCTCGTCGGTTACGTTCTGTCTAACTTGATCATTAAAGATGATCTCATAACACAGTGCCGGCGCTAAGTGACGACCATTTGCCACTATGTTTGGTTGAACAAAGTCGCCACGGCTAAATGATGACATTGGCAAGTTAAAGAAAGGTGCTAATGGACGCAAGATATCTTCAAACGGCACAAACTCACCAAATGGTAACAGGTGGTGTTTATGGTAGCGTTCGTCTGGATCGTAGCTGTACTCACCGTATGGATTCACACCGAGAGAAAGAACACTGTTGTAGTATTTCTTATCTTCAGACTGATTCAGCACACCGGTAATGATCGAACTGTTGTTCATCTTCGCTGCGCTATCCAAGTTACGTAGGAAAGATGGGATCTCAACTTCGAATGCTGGAATAGCCGCTTCAGGCCAGATGATGATATCCGCTCCCCAGTTTTCTCTGCTTAGGTCGGTGTACTTCATCATGGTTGGCCAGCGATGACTCGGTAGCCATTTACTGTCTTGATCGACGTTGCCTTGTATCAAGACGACTGACGTGGTTTTTTCAGGGTTCGGCGTGACCCAGTCGATGTTGCGAATACCAAAGCCTGCGCTAAATACGACAGCGGGAATGATAGCGATGCTCCAAGCCCGGTTAACAATCGCATAAGTGAATGCAGAGGCTGAAACAATGATCGCTAAAGTTACTAGCTCTACGCCGCCAATCGGTGCAAATGAACCCAATGGCGAATCGATTTGGCTGTAGCCTAACCAAAGCCAAGGGAAGCCCGTCATTACCCAGCCACGCAGCCAATCACAGACTAGCCAGAATGCAGGAGCTGCAAGGAAAAAGCGGCTTAGGTTATTGGCAGGGAAGAATTTATTCAAACCCCAGGTAAATAGCCCTGAATAAACGGCTAGGTAGCCAACAAGCAATGCCATCAAAAATAGGTTGGCTGCCAGTGGCATGCCGCCAAAACCATCAATGCTGACGTATACCCAGCTGATACCTGTGGTGAATTGACCTAAACCCCATGCGTAGCCAATCCAAAGCGCACTTTTAGGAGAGCGGTTGTGGATCAGTAACAGCAACAAAGCTGGGCTGAGAATAGCAAGAGGCCATATAGAGTATGGAGCGAATGAAAGGGTGGTTATAGCGCCAACAAAAACGGCCGCAAGCGGCCGTAATAGGCGATGAATAAAGGTATTAGTCATCTAATTTCTGTCATCTCTTTAGAGAGAAGTTGTTATTCTTCGATAGTCGGAAGAGGCTGTTCGTCAGGAATGGTTACCTGTAGCTGAATCACACGACGGTTATCTGCTGATGTTATTTTGAAATGGTAGTTTTCGATTTCTACAATTTCGCCACGAACCGGCAGGTGGCCGAGTGCTGTCATAACCATGCCGCCTACCGTATCCACTTCGTCGTCACTAAAGGCAGTGTTAAACGTATCGTTGAACTCTTCAATAGTGGTTAAAGCTTTTACAGAGAAGGTATGCTTACTCAGCTTACGAATATCTAGCTCTTCTTCATCGTCGAACTCGTCTTCAATTTCACCAACGATTTCTTCGAGGATATCTTCAATGGTTACCAGGCCAGAAACTCCACCAAACTCATCGACAACGATAGACATGTGGTAACGCTCTTCTTGGAACTCCTTAAGCAGGCGATCAACTCGCTTACTTTCAGGAACAACCACGACAGGGCGAATCACTTGTTCGATATCAAATGGAGCACTTTCTGAACCCAAATACTTAAGTAGGTCCTTCGCTAATAGAATGCCTTCAACATGGTCTTTATCTTCACTGATCACTGGGTAGCGAGAGTGTTGAGCATCAGTAATGAGCGCAATCAATGTATCTAGATCATCTGTGCGTTCAACTGTAACCATTTGAGAGCGAGGCAGCATGATATCGCGTACTCGCATCTCTGAAATTTCCATAACACCCTCGAGCATGTCGCGTGTGTCGTGGTCAATTAGGTCATTAATTTCTGAGTCGCGGATTACATCTACGAGCTCTTGGCGATCTTTTACTTCACCTTGAAATAGTTGGCCTAGGCGTTCAAAGAAGGACTTTCTACTCGGACCTTCAGATTTTTTACTTCCCTCAGAAGTGGGGGGGTTACCTTCGTTCATGATTTCTCAAAAAATAACGCTATCAGAAGTGTGATAGCACACGTTACAACTCAGATTCCTGTGAAAATCACAGGTTCGATGAGTTATTGTTTCTCTGCAACCTACTTTACTAGAATCAATTTACTTTTCTAGAATGTAAGGGTCTTCAAACCCCATAGATTGCATGATTTCTGTCTCGAGTGACTCCATCTCTTCAGCTTCATCATCTTCGATATGATCATAACCTAGCAGATGCAGACTGCCATGTACAACCATATGAGCCCAGTGTGCTAGCAGAGGCTTACTTTGCTCTTCTGCTTCTTTTTCGACAACTTGGCGGCAGATAATGAGGTCGCCCAGTAGATCTAACTCGATCCCTGGAGGAGCCTCGAATGGAAAAGACAACACGTTAGTTGGCTTATCTTTGCCACGATATTCATGATTGAGCTGGTGGCTTTCTTGTGTATCAACGATACGAACCGTCAACTCAGCGTTCTCTTGAAACTGAGGAATTGTCTTGTCCAACCAAAGCTGAATATCTTGCTCAGTTGGAAGACCTTGCTCATTTTCGACCGCTAATTGCAGGTCTAGTTCAATAGACATCTATTTATCACCTTGTTCTGCAATTACAGAGCTATTTTGTGTTGCTAATTGTGTCGTAACTACCTGCTGAGCCTCAAGAAGTTTGGCTTCACGCTCTTCACGTTTACGCTTTTCAAACTCTTTGCGCTCTTTCTGGTCTTTTGCTTCCCACTTCTCGTATGCGTTGACGATACGAGCAACTACAGGGTGACGAACGACGTCTTCAGACATGAAGAAGTTAAAGCTAATGTCGTCGACTTCATTGAGCACTTCAGTCGCATGGCGTAAGCCTGATTTTGCACCACGAGGTAAATCGATTTGCGTAATATCACCTGTGATCACAGCGCGTGAGTTAAAACCGATACGGGTTAAGAACATCTTCATCTGTTCTACCGTGGTGTTTTGGCTCTCATCAAGAATGATAAACGCATCATTCAATGTACGACCACGCATGTAAGCCAGTGGCGCAACTTCAATTACGTTACGTTCAATCAGCTTCTCAACTCGCTCAAAGCCAAGCATCTCAAACAGCGCATCGTAAAGTGGACGTAAATATGGGTCTACTTTTTGGCTTAAATCACCCGGTAGGAAACCAAGCTTCTCACCGGCTTCAACAGCAGGACGAGTCAGTAGGATTCGGCGAACCTCTTGGCGTTCAAGTGCATCAACTGCTGCAGCAACGGCTAAGTAGGTTTTACCTGTACCTGCTGGCCCAATACCAAAGGTGATGTCATGAGTCACCATGTTCATTAGGTACTGTGCTTGGTTTGGCGTTCGAGGTTTGATGACGCCTTTTTTAGTCTTAATGGTCACTTCTTTGCCGTAGTCAATTTCAGACTCGACGTGTTGCTCCAAAATGCCTGACTCGGTGATCGCCAGATGTATTTGCTCTGGTTCGATATCGATTATGTTGCCTTTAACTGGAGCCGTTTCAACATAGAGGTGTTTGATGATGTCTAAAGCTGCGGCTGTAGTGTGAGGCTTACCGACAATGGTGAAAAAGTTGCTACGGTAATTAATCTCAACGCCCAGACGACGCTCAAGATGCTTGATGTTGTCGTCAAATGGTCCGCATAAACTTGCCAAGCGCTTGTTGTCTGCTGGTTCTAGATTTATCTCTAAGGTAACGATTTTATTGCTCAAATTAGCCTCTCATTTTGTGCCACTCACTCTTAAATAAAACAAAGAGCAAAAAGCCCGATTTAGACCGGGCTTCTGATGGTGATATCCCTATTTCTAAGATGGTCACTTAGTTAGGTAATTTCAAGCTTTGTGTTTGCGCTTTGTGCTCAAACAGTTGTATTGCCTATGGCGTAAATGTCGCTACACCTAGCTCGTCTTCACGTTTTGTTTTTTCCATCATTTCTGCTGGAGTCATAACAACGCGTAGACCCATGTCTTTTTCTGTGCGAACTAGCTCACCACGTAGTGAGTTGGTGTAAACCTCAGTGATCTTTACATCTACGAATTGACCGATTAGGTCTGCAGAACCTTCGAAGTTCACAACACGGCTGTTTTCTGTACGGCCGCGAAGTTCCATTAGGTTCTTTCTTGATGGGCCTTCAACAAGGATACGTTGCTCTGTGCCTAACATTAGACGAGAGAAACGCATAGCTTGTGTGTTTACCGTTTGCTGCAGTTCGTACAGACGATCTTTCTTCTCTTGTGCTGGTACATCACATGGGTAATCTGCCGCTGGCGTACCTGGACGTGGAGAGAAAACAAAGCTGAAGCTCATATCGAAATCAACGTCTTTAATTAGCTTCATTGTATCTTGGAAGTCTTGCTTAGACTCACCAGGGAAACCAACAATAAAGTCAGAGCTGATTTGAATGTCAGGGCGAGCTTTACGCAGTTTACGGATAATAGATTTGTACTCGATAGCCGTATGTGGGCGCTTCATCATCGTAAGAATACGGTCACTACCACTTTGTACTGGTAGGTGAAGGAAGCTCACTAGCTCTGGTGTGTCTTTGTAAACTTCAATGATGTCGTCACCAAACTCAAGCGGGTGGCTTGTTGTGAAACGAATACGGTCGATACCGTCGATAGAAGCAACAAGACGAAGCAGTTCTGCGAATGAACAGATATCGCCTTCGTGTGTTGGACCGCGGTATGCGTTTACGTTTTGACCTAGCAGGTTAACTTCACGTACGCCTTGCTCTGCAAGTTGAGCAACTTCGAAAAGTACATCATCCATTGGACGGCTAACTTCTTCGCCACGTGTGTATGGTACAACGCAGTAAGTACAGTATTTAGAACAACCTTCCATGATAGAAACGAACGCCGTCGCGCCTTCAGCTTTTGGCTCTGGCAGGTTATCGAACTTTTCGATCTCTGGGAAAGAGATATCCATTACTGGCTTTTCGTTAGACAGTGATGATTTAATCATCTCTGGCAAACGGTGTAATGTTTGTGGGCCAAAGATAACGTCTACGTAAGGTGCACGTTGACGAATGTGATCACCTTCTTGAGTCGCTACACAGCCACCCACACCGATCACCACACCTTCTTTTTTATCTTTAAGCGTTTTCCAACGACCAAGCTGGTGGAATACTTTTTCTTGCGCTTTTTCGCGGATAGAACAAGTATTCAATAGTAGTACGTCTGCTTCCTCAGGTACTTCAGTTAGCTCATAGCCATTTGCAGCGTTAAGCAGGTCGGCCATTTTTGATGAATCATATTCATTCATCTGACAGCCCCAAGTTTTAATTAGCAGTTTCTTACTCATTATATGTTCGCTCGATCGTTAGTTTAATTTAAGGGAGCAAATCGCCCATTATTCATCCGCTAGCCCCGTTTGTCATAATTCGGTATTCAATTTTATGACAGGCTCTAGCGGCAAGCGGCGTATTGTACTGGTTTCAAAACCGACTGACTAGTAGTCTGAACAAATCTCTTATGTAGTGGTTTTTATTATCGTTAACGCCATATGCCATAAGGGATAACCCTTTTTTCGAATAAGGTTTTTGGTTACAAGTTAGTTATGAAAAAGTACAATCAAAAACAGTCAAAGAATCAAACTGATAAGTACGAAATATGAACAGTTACGATATTGTAGTAGTCGGTGGCGGCATGGTTGGCGCAGCAACAGCAATCGGTTTTGCAAAGCAAGGTCTGAGTGTTGCGGTGATCGAAGGTTTTGCCCCACAAGCTTTTGATGAATCGCAAGCGATGGACATTCGTGTGTCAGCGATTTCTCAAGCATCGGTCGATTTGCTTGAAGATCTTGGTGCATGGCAAAGTATTGCAGCAATGCGAGTGTGTTCTTATAAACGTTTAGAGACGTGGGAGCACCCAGAGTGTCGTACTCGATTTGATGCTGCCTCACTAGACCTTCCTCGTTTGGGCTATATCGTTGAGAACAGACTCATTCAATTAGGTTTATGGTCTCAATTTGATGCCTACGACAATCTCGAACTGTTATGCCCAGAAAAGCTCGATGTGATTGAGTTTGGTGAAATCAATATCGTAAAGCTTCAATCAGGGGCTGAGTTGTCTGCGAAGTGGGTGGTTGGTGCTGATGGTGCGAATTCAGCCGTTCGCCAACAAGCTGGAATTGGCATCACGGCTTGGGATTATCGACAACACTGTATGCTTATCAATGTAGAAACAGAACAACCTCAGCAAGATATTACTTGGCAGCAATTTCTACCAAGTGGCCCTCGTTCATTTTTGCCTTTGTGTTCTCTAACCTCTGACGGTCAAGAAGTCGGGCTGGGCTCGTTAGTTTGGTATGATTCTCCACTGCGTATTAAGCAACTGTCAGCAATGGCCCCTGAAAAACTACGTAACGAAGTACTTACTCACTTTCCTAAAGAGTTAGGTGATATCAAAGTCTTGAATTCGGGTTCTTTTCCTCTGACACGACGTCATGCTCAATCATACTCGAAGAATAACTGTATTTTGGTCGGAGACTCTGCGCATACCATCAACCCTTTGGCTGGGCAGGGTGTTAACTTAGGCTTCAAAGATGTATCAGTACTGCTGGATGTCACCAAAGAAAAGGGTGAATTGAACCAGTCTGTAGCAAGACGCTATGAAGTGATAAGAAGAGGCGACAATCTAATGATGCAAAGTGGCATGGATTTCTTCTACAAGACATTCAGCAACGACATTGGCCCACTGAAATTTGTACGTAATGCTGCTCTAAAACTAGCTGAAAATTCAGGCCCGATTAAAGCTCAAGTATTGAAATACGCTTTGGGTCTCTAATTGAGCGTTTAAGACTGCTTATGAAAAGAAGGAGAGCGAATGCTCTCCTTTTTTGTATCAGATGACTACTATCGCTGTTGCGTCACACAAACCGGTGCATCGATCTCTAAAGAGTACCCTGTATAAACCAAAGACCCATCTTCATTATCTCGCTTGAATGAGGTGATGTTGTTGGAGTGCTGGTTGGCGGCGATAAGCCATTTCCCATCGTTCGTTATATGGAAGTCTCTTGGGAATTTGCCTTCAGTGTCGTAGCTATCAATGAAAGTCAGCCTTTGAGTCTCAGAGTCGATTTTGAAGCTACTGATCATCGATTGATGTCGACAAGAAACATAGAGAAATTGCTCATCCGGTGATAGTTTTATTGCAGCTGTTGCTTCTCCTTTTTCCATATTTGGAAGTGCGTCGATCTCTTCGACAATACTCCATTTCCCAAGAGTTTTCTCCATCATCAGTATCGTTTCAGAGAGTTCACAGATTACATAGGCTTTATTTTCGTCTTTGTTGAAGACGAGATGACGAGGTCCATTGCCCGCAGGGACTTTAATGGATTGCATTGGTTCGTCTAGAAACTCTTCCTGTTCTTCATCAAAGCAATAGAAGTTGATGCGATCGGTGCCGAGATCGACAGTCACAAACTGTGGTGAGTTTTGTAAGAACAGGCATTGATGGGCGTGTGGGCTAGTTTGTCTCTCTTTGTTTGGCCCGGAACCAACCATCTGGATTGTTTTGAGTCGTTTATCGATGCTGCCGTTGATACTTAAGCTAAAAATATCGAATGTGCCTGATGAGTATTGCGACGTGATAGCAAACTTATTGTGTGGATCTATCGCGACGTGACAAGGGTGATCTCCCGAGATGAGGCTTGTATTGTGTGTTAGCTGTGAATCAACATTAGGTATATGAATGAGCTGGGGCTGTTTTTGCTGGTCCACTTCCGATGCAGTATAGATCCCAGTCTTTGTTACAGTAATAAAAGAGGGGTTAGTACATTTGATGATCAGCTCTAGAGGTAATAGTTTTCCTGTTTCTAGATCTAACTGAGTTTGATAAACACCTTGGCTTTTACTTGGTGTATCTGTGTAGCAACCGATCGTTAAGGGGAGGGGTTTCATAGGCTAGTCATACTCAATTAGAAAATGGAGCTGACATTGTCTTATAAAATCGTATTAAAAGTGAGGTTATAGAAGAGAATACTTGGTGACTTGGCTAGCAGATTTGCATATTCCAGATAAAACAAAACCCAGCTAAAAAGCTGGGTTCTATTTAATAATGGTGCGGTCGGAGAGACTTGAACTCTCACACCTCTCGGCGCCAGAACCTAAATCTGGTGCGTCTACCAATTCCGCCACGACCGCAGCAAATCTTTATAGTCATACTGAATATTGGTGATTCAATAAAACGTTGTATAAGTGGTGGCTACTGCGGGATTTGAACCTGCGACCCCATCATTATGAGTGATGTGCTCTAACCAACTGAGCTAAGTAGCCATAATAAATCTAATAGATTCACTATTTGTTCTCT